>JAVXWV010000622.1:0-14852 GCA_032230775.1 Mycobacterium sp.
GCACCGCCGATCGCGATCATCTGCAGCTGCCGGGGCTTGAGGCCCTTGTGGTAGCCCTCGTCCTCCGCCGTCAGCGCGGAGTTGTCGTACGTCGACGGCTTGGGTTCAGTGGTCATCGAAGCAGTCCTCGCTCTAGTCAGTTCTGGGATGACGCGGGATCAATGGGGTTTCCATGGGCATCCCACCGCTCCGGGGGTCCTGGCGTATCGCTGACGTCACGAAACGTCATCACGAATCCGCACACGGCGACCACGGCCGCAATCGCGTAACCGATGATCGAATACCAACCTGCGTGGAGGTACGCGGTGACCGCGACGATGAACATCGCCAGGAACACCAGAGACATCCCGATCAATGGAATCTTTGCAAACAAATCAACGCGTGCCATGAGACCCACCTCGATAGTCCGAATGACGGTCTACCAGTGATACACCTTCCGGCGTTGTGGTGCAGGCCAAACAGAACTACGCGCCGATCGAAGGGCGTGCCTCGGTTGAGCATGTGCTCACATTCCGCGACTTGTCGTGAAACCACGACGCCCTGCGCTAGATTCCGTTTGGCCATCTCAAAGCCGACGAGTGCCGTTCAGCTGCAGTGAAGGCCGAGGATGCGCTGCTCGAACAGGTCCGCGCCGTGCGCCACGCCGCCGGTAGCGGCGAACCCATCCGCCACCCTTCTGGCGCCGTCACCCATGGCCATCGCTTCCCGCACCTTCGCGCGCAGTCGGTCCGGCGACAGTTTCTTCGCAGGCAGTCTGGTACCGCACCTGGCTACCTCGACCCGCCGCGCGACCTCGAACTGGTCACGCCCGAAGGGCACGACGCACACCGGAACTCCGTGGGCCAAGGCCTTTTGAGTCGCGCCCATCCCGCCGTGCGTCACCGCACATACCGCACGATCGAGCACGGGGCCGTGCGGAATCAGCTGGCACACAGTCGCATTGTGCGTCTTAGCAAAGTCGTCCGGTTGTCCGGCTGGAACCGTCGCCACAATATGCACCGGCTCGTCCGCGAGAGCGGCCATGGCGGTCTGCACCAAGTTGTCGTCGCCCTGTTTCTCCGATGAAGTCGTCACGAGGACGATTGGCCGGTCGATCGAGGCCAGCCAGTCGGGTGCCGTTTCGGGTCCTGGATCGAGGACACACGGCCCGATCATCTGCACCGCGTCGCCGTAATCAGCGTGCGGATACTCGAAGGGCTTGCCGCTCGCTACCAACATCAACGGCGGACGACGCCAAAACTCGTCCATCGAACCGACCCGCGGCAGTTTCAGGCCTTCGCGAACCTCATTGAGAGCAGGCACTCCGCTGTTGACCGGCCCGCTCGCCATGGTCCGGACAACGGCGTCGCGAACGCGTCCGAGCATGTTGGGCAACGGTTTCAGCCCTGGGCCGAAGGGCGGCATCCCGTCTGCACGCAGCAGCGGTGTGAAGGGCGAAAAACAAGCCCACGGGATGGGGCCGGCTTCGGCGGCCGATAGCGCACCCCAGCACAACACGTCGACAAGCAACGCATCAGGGTCGACGCGTGCAATAGCATCCGCAAGGTCGGCCACTTCAAGCGGTGCGCGCCGACTGAACACCGCGAAGGCACGCTTCAGGCCTGCTGGTGCGGTGCTGGCCTTCCAGTCGTCGTGCTCCACTGCCTCGATCTGCGGATCGATTGTGTCCGTTGTGAACCCGAGCCGCTTCCCGGTCTCAACACCGGCGGACAGCGTGCGCAGATGGACCTCGTGGCCACGGCCGGACAGTTCCGATAGCAGCGCACTGATCGGCAACACGTGACCAAGCGCGGGCGAGGTATACGCCAATATTTTCGCCATTTATGTCACCGTCCCCACATCAACCATTCGACGCGCCTCGGCGAGGCGGCCACGGGCGTCGAGCTTTTCGCACAGCACTAAGTACTCCTGCGCCAACTCGCCGTATCGGCCGAGTTCACCCTCGGCCTTGGCCAGCAAGGCACGTGACTTCAACCACCACATGTCCGACGCGGGAATGCCGGGTCGTTGAACCTGCCAGTCATCGACGATGCGATGCACCTCGGCCAGGTCGTCAGTAGATCCGCGATCGATGAGCAACCGGACGAGCGCCTCACCAGTACAGCCGACTTCAACTCGAATGCCGCTATCCATGTGGTGTGCGAACAGGGTGCGGAGATCATCGATTGCTTCATCTCGACGTCCTTTTTGCGCGGCGTCGATCGCGAGGTCAGCACCGATGGCTGTCATCACATTCGTCTGCACCCTGTGCTTCTCGATGCTGGCGCGGGCGCGTTGAAGCAATCCGATCGCCTCATCCCGCGACGCATTGCGCGCGCGCAGCAATACTGTGCCGTAGGCGAACTGCGCGTCGATGATGCCGCAGATGTCACCGAACGACTCAGCGCGCCGCAACGCCTCCCGCATCTCGTCAACGAGGTCATCGGGCTGATACATGCCCATCGCCGCCATGAGAGCGTAGAAGCTGAGAATAATTGCGAAACTGACTGGAGGCAGTACCCGACCGCGCAGAGTTCCCTCTCGAAGATTCCGTAGACCCGCCTCGGTGTCGCCGCGACACATCTCCATGACACCCCGAAATGTGAAGGCGCCCGCGTATTCAATTGTGGGCTCTCCTTGGGGCCGTCCATGGATCGCGTCAATCCACGCTAGTGCGGCGTCGAACTCGCAACTGGCTTGATGTGCACGGACCACGGCAATGCGAATGATATCGATCTCCGGCAGCGCGTCGCAGTCAAGATGGTTGAGCATTTCTTCGACTTCCGACGCCAAGGCGAGAGCCTCGGGAACGCGAACCTCATTGAAGGTAAAAGAGATTATGCGTCCGGCAGTTGCGATCGCGAGCGACCTCAGGTCGTTGGCTTGCAGTGTCAGTGCCCGAAGTTCGCGGTACTGTTCATCCGCGTCGGGATCAATGCCGACGAAGGACGCAGTCGAGATCAGCATGGTGCGCGGCGCGATACGCATGCCGAGCACGTCGTCGTGGTCATCGGGTAACCGATCGGCGATGAGACGGGCGCTCTCCCACTGGGTACGGGCAGCCGACATATCGCGCGGTCGAAGCCATTCCGCTGCGCGGATGTGCCAGCGGTAGGCTTCGGTGAGTTCTCCGGCGGCCTCGCGATGTGTCGCGATCAGTGCCGCATTCTCATCAACGGCACTAAGGTCGCCTGCCTCGATGGCAGCGGCGAGCCTGCTGTGTGCCTGCGCGCGGGTGGCGCTCAACTGTGATTCGTAGGCTACCGTGCGCACCAACGGATGACGGAAGCAATACCGTTGCCGCGGCACGAATTCGGTCTGATCGATCAACTCGGTCGACACCAGTTCACTGAGACGTGACGACATTTGTTCAGGCAACAGAGCCTGCAACGTTTCAGCGTCAAACGGGTTCCCAATCACCGCAGCTGCGTTCAGGATCGCCTTCGTCTCAGTCGACAGCCTGTCGATGCGGGCTGCGAGCACCGCCTGAACCGTTACCGGGACGGCGATTTCGTCCACCGCGCCGACGAGACGGTAGCCGCCGCGGCTTCCCGATAACACCCCGCGGTCGGACAGGTCCCGCACGATCTCCTCGACGTAGAAGGGATTTCCGGCCGCCGCACCTGCGATCCGCTCGGCGAGGGACGTCAGCGACGGGTCGTGTCCAAGAAGTTGGCCGACCAGGCGCAGTGTCATCGCATCGGTAAGCGGTTGTAATGCAATCCTCTCATCCGAATGGTGTTGCAGCGCACCGTCATATTCCGGCCGATATGTCGTGACGAACATCGAAGACGTCGCCTTGAGTGCGTCGCTGAAATCGGCGAGAACCTCGTCGCTCGGCGCATCGATCCAGTGCGCGTCCTCGAGCACGAACAGGACCCGCGCCGACCGGGCCTGCACAGCCTGCGACATCACCTCTACCAGCCGACGTCGACGACCGTCGACGCTCACCTGCAACGGCGGCGAATCGGGATCGGCGATGCCCATCATTTCGAATAGGATCTGCGCATCTGCGGAGCCCGGTGACAGCGTCCCGCCACACTGGGCCAGCACGTGAGCACGGGCGTCGGCGTCATTGAGGCCGTCCACTGTGAACATCGCGCGCAGCAGCCGCGCTAACGCACGAAAAGCGACCGTCGTAGTGTGAGCGTCACAGCGGGCCAGCACAATCTGCGCGCCCCGACGCGCCGTCAGCGCGCTGAACTCACCGATCAACCGAGTCTTGCCCAGTCCTGCCACGCCGACCACGCCGACCAGACGACTGCTGCCAGCTTCGAAAACTGCCTGCAACCGGGCGAAGTCGGCAGCGCGCCCCACCATCACACCTTCGTTGCGACCCACCACCATCCGGGCCGACTCCACCGCGAGCAGCCGCCGCGCGGGCACCGGTATGTCTGAACCCTTGATCGCAACCTCTTCGACCGGAGCCAGCCGTGCGGCGCCGTCCACCAGCCGCGCGGTCGACAACGAACACAGCACCCCACCCGCCGGCGCGGCCGACTCCATGCGCTGCGCCATACCCACCGGATGCCCCACCGCCGTGTACTGACCCGCACCCGCGGCCGCACCCATTGAACCAGCGATGACCTCGCCAGAGTTGAGGCCGACGCGAACCTGCAAGGGAACGCCGTCACGCCGCGCCACCTCGGCGGCGAACTCCTGGGTGACCGATTGGATCTCCAGCGCCGAAATTGCGGCCCGCAGCGCGTGATCCTCAAGCGCCACCGGGGCACCGAAAAGCGCCATCAGGCCGTCACCCGTGAACTTGTCCAGCGTGCCCTGATAGCGCTGCACCACCGCCGCGGCACGGTTGAACAATTCATTCATGATCTCCCGCAACCGCTCAGGGTGCAGTACTGCGGCCAGTTTCATCGAACCAACCACGTCGACGAAGAGCACAGTCACCTGCTTGTACTCGGTTGCCGCCGGTGAACCAACTGGTGAGCCGCACACGTCACAAAAGCGCGCCTTGGCCCGCAGGTCGTTACCGCACGACCCGCACCGACCACTGGTCTTATTGACCGGACTGACCATCCCCGGTTTCTCCCGCCGCGACAACCCTCATGATCGCCCACACCGTCGCCACCTCGACGCCCATCGGGCAAACTGGTGTCTATTAGCCCACGACGGGCGGTCCTCAGGACGCGTGATCGAGGAGAGGCATGGAAACGACTGTCGTAGAGATCGCAACGGACATCTACCGCCTGTCCACCTGGATTCCGGACATCGGTCCGAGCGGCTTCACGATGAATCAGTTCCTGCTCACCGGCGACGAACCGTTCCTGTTCCATTGCGGCCAGCGGCAACTGTTTCCACTGGTGTCGGAGGCCGTCAATCGGGTCCTCCCAGTCGAGAAACTGCGCTGGATCTCGTTCGGCCACCTCGAGGCGGACGAGTGCGGCGCCATGAACATGTTCCTCGATGCCGCCCCCAACGCTGAGGTCATCCACGGCGCGCTGGCATGCATGCTGTCGCTAATTGACATGTGCGATAGGGCACCTGTACAAGCGAAGGAGGAGTCGCTCGATATCGGTGGCCACCGGCTGCGCTTCATTTCCACGCCGCACGTGCCGCACAACTGGGAGGCCGGACTCTGGTTCGACGAGGCCACGTCGACTCTGTTCGCCGGGGACTTGCTCGCCCAGGCGGGCAACCCGGCCCCGCTCACCGAATCCGATTGTGTCGCACCGGCGATAGAGGCTGAGGAGTTCTTCCACGCGACAGGACTCACGACAAACCTACAGCCCACACTGGAACAGCTGGCCGAGCTGAACCCGACTACGCTGGCGATCATGCACGGCTCGTCCTACACCGGCAATGGCGCGGCGCAGCTGCGAGCGCTGGCCGAGGGTTACGCCGCGATGGCGGGCACTGGATGAAGGCGCGGTCGACGCTTGCCGTTGTTCTCGCGCTGGGCGCCGCGCTGACCGGCTGCCAGACCAGCACCCCGGGTACGCCCGTCACGAGCCCGAAATCGCCCACTGAGCCAAACTTTCCGACCAGCAGGCCCACCGCGGCGCCACCGAAGACGCTGACGCCGGCACCCACCGGCTCGCCGACGGTGGCCGCGCCGGGCGCCGAGGTGCTGCCACCGGAGAACGGCTACGTGTTCATCGAGACGAAGTCCGGCAAGACCCGGTGCCAGCTCAACGAGGAGGAAGTCGGCTGCGAGTCGGACTTCACCAATTCGCCGGTCATGAATGGCATGCACGCCAACGGCGTGCGGCTCACCTCGGACGGGAAAGTCAGTTGGCTGGTAGGCAATTTGGGCGACATCCCCGTCGTCACCCTCGACTACCGAACCTATTCGGCGGTGGGCTGGACCATCGAGGCTCGCGAGGACGGCACCCGGTTCACCAACGACGGAACCCGCCACGGCATGACCGTCGCCGTCGACGGCGTGCAGGCGTTCTAGGGTTCATCCATGACAGCCGCTCAGCGTGAACGCGCCGCACTCGTCGAGACCATGCACACCGTCGGACCGGACGCACCCACCCTCTGCGGGGACTGGACGACCCGCGATCTGGCCGCTCACCTTGTGGTCCGGGAGGGCAGGCTGGACACCACTCCGGGTATCGCAATCCCGTTCCTCGCCGGCTACACCGAGAAGGTGCGAAGCCAGGTCGCGGGGTCCACCGACTGGGATGAGTTGCTCGACAAGGTCGCGTCCGGCCCGCCGCTGTATTCGCCGTTCAAGATCCTCGACCCGGTCGCGAACATGGGCGAAATGTACATACACCACGAGGACGTCCGCCGCGCCCAAACCGGTTGGGAACCAAGGCCGCTCGATGACGCGACGGTGACGGCGCTGGGCCGTGGACTCCCGATCATGGCCCGACTCACCCTGGCCAAGGCACCGGCAAGGGTAACCCTGCGCACGCCGCAGGGCGCGGACGTGGTCGCCCTCGGCAGAGGGCCAGACCTCACCGTGACCGGCGAACTGCAGGAGCACCTGCTCTTCATCTCCGGCCGCGATGCGGTGCGGCTGACGTTCGACGGTGACGCTGCGTTGGCAGATGCAGTTCGCGCATCTCGCCGCGGGCTGTGACGTCAGATGCGACGCGTCAGACCACCTGGTCCTTCGAGGCCAACCCCGCGGGGGCCGAGGCGATGGCGCGGTGGATCGCATCTGCCAGCGCTAGGGCGGTCTCTTCGGTCAACTCGAGTGCGACGCGTGCCGAGGGACCCAGCGTCGGGTTGAGCACGTCGATGTTCACGGTGTGGCCATAGGGGGCATGGACCGGGTGGTCGACGTAGACCGTCGCCTGACCAGCCGCGAACCAACCCGTCGCCCCCTTGCCGCTGCCGTCGACGTCGATCTTCTCGGTGAGATAGGTGCACATGCGTCAGCCCTCTAGATGCTTGGCGAAGAAGTCGTCGATCCGGCGCCAACCGTCGAGGGCCGCTTCCACGCGGTACGCCGGGCGGTCGACGGAGAAGAACGAGTGTCCCGCTCCCTCGTAGGAAACAAACTCGTGGTCCTTACCCAACCGGCTCAGCTCGGCGTCAAGTGTCGCAACGGACTCCGGTGACGGGTACCGGTCGTCCTTACCGAACAAGCCGAGCAACGGGCAACTGAGTTCGGGTGCCAGTCCCAGGATCGGCTTCATGCTGGCAGGCATGCCTTCCGGCGGATCTTCCACGATGAAGGCGCCGTAACAGTCCACTGCGGCATCCAGTTTCAACGAGCACGCGGCCAGAAACGCCTGCCGTCCTCCCGAGCAGTGCCCGATCACTCCGATTTTCCCATTGGCGCCGTCCAGATTCGCGAGATACTGCACAGCGCCGTCGACATCGCCGATGAGCCGGTCATCGGGTACGCCACCGGCAGCCCGCGCGGTGGCCGCCGCGTCGTCGGGTTCGGCGCCCGGCGCCTCACGGGAGTACAGGTTGGGACAGACCGTGTGGTAGCCGGACGCCGCCAGCCGCCGGACGAATTCCTTGGTCTCGCGGTCGTACCCCGGCATGTGGTGAATCCACACCACGCCACCGCGTGACCCCTTCGCGAGCGGCACAGCACCGTAGGCCTCGATCTGATCGCCGCCGTTTCCTGTGATGGTGATCGTTTCTGCACGAATCGCGTCCGCACTGACCACGGTCATTTGCGTTCCTCCTGGACGTCGGTTGTCGAGACCAGCCGCCACGGTACGCCGACCGACATGCGCACTGTCCAAGAGCATTTGACGTCATCCACGGCTGTGAAGCCGCTGGCAACGGCCGCAGGGCGCTAGCGACGAGGATTACAGTGACGATTCACTCACCACGCCTCTAGGCTGGCGATCGTGGATTTCCGCGTCTTCGTCGAACCCCAGCAAGGTGCCACCTACTCCGACCAGCTCGCCGTCGCGCGTGCAGCCGAAGATTTGGGCTTCTCAGCGTTTTTTCGGTCCGACCACTACCTCGCGATGAGCGGCGACGGACTGCCAGGACCCACCGACTCCTGGGTGACGCTGGCAGGCATCGCCCTCGAAACGTCGACGATCCGGCTCGGCACCATGGTCACCTCGGCGACCTTCCGCCATCCCGGCCCACTGGCCATCTCGGTCGCCCAGGTCGACGAAATGAGCGGTGGCCGTGTCGAACTGGGCATCGGTGCGGGCTGGTTCGAGGCAGAACATCAGGCGTATGCGATCCCGTTCCCGTCTCTGGGTGAGCGCTTTGACCGGCTGACCGAACAGCTGCACATCATCACCGGGCTCTGGACGACACCCGTCGGCGAGACCTTCGACTACTCGGGAACCCAATACACCGTTGCGGAGTCCCCCGCACTGCCGAAACCTGCCCAATCGCCGCACCCGCCGATCATCATCGGTGGCAGCGGCGCCAAACGCACACCGGCGCTCGCTGCGCAGTTCGCCGCCGAGTTCAACATCCCGTTCGCACCTGTGGAGATGGCCAAGACCCAGTTCGAGCGGGTGGCCACGGCGTTGACGGACGCCGGTCGTGCCCCTGACTCGCTGACTTACTCAGCGGCCTTCGTCGTGTGCGCGGGACGCGATGACGCGGAGATCGCGCGCCGTGCCGATGCCATCGGCCGGGAGGTCGACGAATTGCGCAGCAACTCTCCGGCGGTGGGCACGCCCGCGGAGATCGCCGACAAGCTGGCCGCGTATACGGCGGCCGGCGTTCAGCGGGTGTACCTGCAGCTCCTCGATATGTCCGACCTCGACCACCTGGAGTTCTTCGCCACCCAGGTCGTCCCTCAGTTCGGCTGACCCAAGCGTCTGCACACGCCCCGCGGCTACTATCACTGGCCATGGCAGGCCGGGATCACGACGACTACGACGACGACCAGTCGCCGTGGTACGACCGCACCCCTGCGGTGATCGGGGCGAGCGTGGCCGGCCTCGCCGTGATCGGCATCCTGATCGCGGCCGTGATGTTTGTGTCGCACCAGTCCAGCGAGCCTGACCAGGCCCCTCTGAACTTCGTCCCGCCGTCGTTCTCGGCGACCGCCACCCGATCATCGTCGACGCCGACCACGACCGAGACGATCACCAGCACCAGCCCTCCGGTCACCACCGACATCAACGGGCCGTCGTCCACCACCTCGTCCTCCGGCACGTCTAGCAGCATTGGCACGTCGCCCGGAACCGCGTGGACCAAGCCGTACACGCCGCCAAGCGGCGCCGAGTCATCGCCGACGACGACTCGCCGCGGGCCCCGCACGAATGTGACGCGCACGCTCTATCCGCAGCCTTGAGCGCCTACTATCTGACCCCGTGGCGCGCTACGGACCTCCCGACGATCCGAACTACCCAGACAACCAACCGACGGCCTACATCAACTACGGCGATTCCGGCCTGCCGCCCGGTGAGCCGCTCCCCTGGTACCGCAAACCCGTTGCGCTGGTGGCATTCGGTGCGCTCGGCGCGGTGCTGATCGCGTTGGTCGTCTTCGGTCTGGTCAAGCTGATCACCGGCGGCACTTCGTCGGACACCCCACCGACCACCCTCACTCCGATCACCCGCACCGCCACATCGGTGACGGCCCCGACGACAACAACGGCTAACACGACGACAGAGCCGACCACCACCGAGCCGACCGCCACCACGACCACCACCGAACCCACAACGACGACCACCACGACCACGACCGCGACCACGACCACGACGACACCGAGCGTCAGCACGAGTACGAGCACCAGCACGGTCACCCAGACCGTCACGGTCCCACCCCCGCCCTGACATGTCCCGCGCCGCCTACGCCCACGACGCCGTCCTGATCCTCGATCCCGGCGGGGACTCCCGCGCCCCGGGCGGTGCGATAACCGTTGCGCTGTGCGGACATTGGGACCACGAGCCGCCGTGTCCGCTGGCGCCGCATCACACCGACGCATCACCCGACGGCGACGACACGCTGCGGCTACGGGTGCTGTTCGCCGCCGACCCCGCCGACGAGGCGCGGGTGCGTACGTTGATCGGGCAGGCGCTGTCGTCGGGGCGGCTGACCGGTCCCGACGGCCGAGTCACCCGGTGGATGGTGAAGTCCAGTGCCGCCGCCACCATCAGGCCCGACGAGGCCGACCACGCCGCGAGGCTTGTCGAGATCTAGCGACCGCGCGCCGCGTATTCCGCGACAAGCGCCTCGGCGCTGCGCACGGCCGCCCGACACGCTCGGCTGGTGAACGGGTCGTTGAGGGGATGGTCGGCGCGCCGCCGCCATCGCTGAGCCGCGGCGAACGCCGCCCGCGGCCCGTCGTGGGGCGCGTCGGGCTGCAACCCCAATCTGCTCGCGGCATCGGTGCCAGAGCCGCCGATGATGCGCCGCAGCGACGCCATCTCGTCCTCGTTCAATGTCGTTTGGCGCGAACGCAATTGACTCAGCAGCCGAAGTTCTTCGAAAGCATGCGTGTCGGCGAGCAGCGGATCGATGTCGGCGACGATGTAGCGCGTCGGATAGATCGGGTTGGTCTCCACGAACCGCCGCAGCGACAGCAGCGCAGTGTGCGCCTTGAGCAGATCAGAGCGTTGAGCGAACTGCTGGTCGATGACGTCGCGCAGCGCCAGCAGCCCACTGCGCTCAAGCAGTTCTTCGGCCAGCGCCACCGAATCGGTGACACCGGCACGCAGCACCGCGATCGAGATCCTGATGCCGAACATGCCGAAGCGCTCCAGCAGGGCTGCCCGGGTCGCGGCGTCCACAGGAAGCGAACTGTCCTCGCGCACGAAGCGGTCCACAGAAAGCATGGCCTTGGTGAGCTCGGCCGCGTCCACCCCGGCCAGCTTCTCCAGCGCGACGAACTCGCTCTGCCGCAACGTTCGGGCGGTCAGCGCCAGAAGGCCGGACACCGGGACGACGGCCTGGCAGATGCCCGTCTTGTCCATCTCGTTGGTGAACCGCTTTGCCACATCCCTGGCCGAGAGCATCGCGTCGATCCGGCCTGCGCCTATCTCGTCGGCGCGGGAGGCGACCCCGATGACGCCGAGCGCACCTGCCGAACCGCCGACCAGCTCACCGATCTGCTTCAGCAACGCGATATCCGCGGCATTCAAGGTGCGCAGCAGAAACACCACCGCATCGACGCGCGGCACCCCGTCCTCGGGCACCAGCAGCCGCAAGGTGCGTTCGGAGACGTCGCGGGACAGCGACGACGTCCCCGGTGTATCGATGATGCTGGCGTCGATCAGCTCGGCGGCGGGCCACTCCACGTCCAGGTCCGCGACGTCCTCCGGGTCGAGGCTGGCGAAGTCGAACGTCAGGCCGGCCGATCCGTTCGAGCCACGCGCGATCGGCACGTTGGACCGGCGGCCGCCGCGGTGGTTGGCCGTCACCTTCGGGATGGGGCCGTGCCGGAACCAGGTGACGATGCGTGTTGCCTCGGTGGCGTCGGTGGGCGCGATGTCCTCGCCCACAAGCGCATTCACGAGGGTGGACTTGCCTGCCTTCAACGTGCCTGCCAGCGCGATGCGTATCGGTTGGTTGAGCCGATAGCCGATGCGCTCCAGCTCGTTGTGCACGTCGGGCCGCTGCCGGTACGCGGGATCGTTGCGATAAGCCTGGATGGTTCCGCCCAGGATCGCGCGCACTTGGTCGCTCGTGCTCATCTAGCGCTACTCCCCAACGGTCCGGGCTGCCCTTCCATTTCGGCAATGGCCGGAGGTCCAGCTTAGGCATCGCTACATCATTGGACGGCCCGGCCCCAGCTCAGCTGCGTCTCACGGTGGTGGTTTACGTGCTACCCACGGGTTCGCGGGCCGCTTCGGTGGCGCCAGGCGCCAGATTGACCGCGTGCTCGTTCACCTGTTTGAGAATGTTGAGCTGCCGCTCGAGTTCGCGGATCCTGGTGGTTCGCTCGTTCTCCTCGAGCTGGGCCGAGGCGACGGTCGCCTGCAGTGATTCGTTCAGCGAGCGGGTGGTCTGGTTGGCGATGCCCCGGTAATGGTCCCGCAGCTGGCGCTGAATTCCCTTGAGCCGGTCGCGCGACCCCTTGTTCACCACGAACGAAACATCGTCGATGAACTTTCGCATGTTCATCTTCGCCTCGTTACGCACCCGCATCATGCGGTTCTCCATGTCGTCCTTGTAGGTCTTGCGGCCCAACAGAAGACCTGCGCCCAGCGACAGCGGGTTGAACATGCCAAGCCCTACGAACGAGGTCAGCATGCCGAACATCAGCACACCACCGTACGAGCCGCGCATGCCAGTGACAGCTTTGTGCCCGGCCTTGATCGGCTTGGCCTCCAGCTTGCCAAGCGACTTCAATTCGCCGAAGCCTTGGCCCATTTCGCGGGCATCGATCTGCGGCATCTCGACCGCCTCGAGGCCGGCCTCGACAAACGTCCGCCCCACCTCCTGGGCCAGCGCATCGGCGCGCTGGTATGCCCATACGAAGTTGTCGCCGACCGCGGTTGCGATCGCATCCTCCAGCTCCGCGCCGATCTCGGCCCAGTGGTGCGTCGGGTCTGTGTGGTCGATTACGTGTTCGGTGTGCTGTGAGATGGCGCGGAACCTACCGCGCAGGTCGTGATCGACATCGGCTGTCAGATCGGCGATTCCGTCGTTGAGCACCTGCTGCCACAGCGCGGTCTGCTGCAGCGCTTCCTGGGCCTCCTGCTTGCGGCGCTCAAGCTCTGCCTTCAACCGATCGCGGGCTTCCGGATCGTTGATCGCCGACATTTCGGACTCCACCGCCAGCGTCAGATGCTCTGCCGCCGAACGGATCTCCGCGAGTACCTGATCGCGGACCCGATCGTTCTCCCGAGACATCACCTTTTCGGCGAGGAACTTCACGATGGCAGGGAAGTTGGACTCCTCGTTGAGTTCCTTGTCGTTCAGTTGGATGGCGTGGCTGCGCAGCAGCGACGATGCCGGAATCATCGGTGTCGAGAGCCCGGCGCGCTGCAGGTGCGCCTTGTTGGCCTCGACGATCTCCCGCCAGTGCGGGTAGAGGTCGGTCTTGGTCGCGACAATTGTTGCGACGGGGCAGATTTCGAATGCCTGCCGGATGAAGGTCATCTCCGGTTCGGTGAACTCCTGGCTGGTGTCGCTGATCATCAGCATGGCGTCGGCATCGGGCAGCAGACCCAGCGTCGCTGAAAGGTGCGGTTGGCCGTGACCGCCGACGCCGGGGGTGTCGACGAACACCAGGCCACCCTTGAGCAATGGGCTCTGCGCGGTCACTGCGACCCGCAATACCTGGCGACCAGCGGCCGCCGGATGACGGCGCAAGTCGTTCTTGATGTCGGCGATCGGGATCTCGATGGCCTCGGGCTCATCCCCGTCAATGCCCGCGACGATCAACTTCGCCGTGGCCTGCTCGCCGTAGGACACCATGGTGGCGACCACCGTCGTCTCGTCGTCGCCGACGCGGGCCACCGGCACGTTCAGCAGCGAATTGAGCAGTTGGCTCTTGCCCTGCTTGAGCTGACCGGCGATCACGATCCGGATCTGCGGGTCGGTGATCCGCTCCTTGGCCTTGGCCAGCCGCTCGACCAGATCACCACGCTCGTTCGTGTCAGCGATCTTGCTCGCGTGGTCGATCAGCTCGACGATGACCTTGACCTTGCGAGGGTCATTCGGTTGCGTCATGGTGTCCCTTTGATTTCGCGCGCTGCGGGTTTTCTAACGGTAGACGTGCCAACTGGCGGGGACCTGAGTTCGGTCCCCGCCAGCTGCGCTATTTGGTTGTCGCTTAGAGGTGGATTCCGGTGTCAACGTGGGTGTCGACCTCCTGGTGCACGGAGTTGTCGGTGTGCATCGAGTTGTCGTTGTGGCTGTCATGCGTGCTGTTGTCGACGTTGTGGCCCGTCGAGTTGTCGTCGTGGCTGGCGTCGACGCTCCCGGAGATGTCGCCACCGTGGGTATCGACCGTGGTGATGTCGCCACCGTGGGTGTCCGTCGTGGTGGTTTGGGTCGGAGCGATGACCACCTGGCCACCGCCACCGGCGTTAGCGGCGCCGCCGTCGCCACCGCCGCCAAGGATGCCGCCGTGGCCACCGGCACCACCGGAGGCATTGCCACCACTGGTGTCGATGTCGCCGGTCTTGACGACCGGGCCCTCGTTGCCGGAGATAACATCGCCACCGCCGCTGTTGTGGATGGTGGAGCTGCCGTGGCTGTCGCTGGTGTTGCCCAAGCCGCCGGCCTGGACAGTGGAGCCCTCGCTGGCGAGGATGTCGCCGGTGTTGGCGCCGACGTTGCCGTCGCCGACCACGTTCCCGTCACCGTGGACGTTCGTGTTGTCGATGTCGCCCGCGGTGCCGGTGTTGATCACGCTGCCGTCAGATGCGGTGTTCTTGTCGCCCATGGTGATATCGCCGAAGTCCAGGTTCACCCCGCCCTGCTGGGAGTCGTGGCCGGCCTGGGGGCTCAGGATGTGGGGGTCGTTGTTGCTCAGCACATCGTTGTGGCTCAGCGTGTCGTTGTTGCTG
>JAVXWV010000720.1:0-12005 GCA_032230775.1 Mycobacterium sp.
CGGCGGGCTGGCGCACCGACTACCTGACGCAGATGGGTTTCGTCGTCGGTGACGGCATCGACAACTACGTCAAGGGCGACCTTGCGCTCATCCCCCGCGACCACATGGCGTCGGTCCTCGACGCCGCCGACGTGCTGATCTGGACCACCGAAAGCGACGACGAACAGGCCGCGCTGCTTGCCGATCCGATCGTGGCAAAGCTGCGCGCGACCATTGCGAACCGCAATGTCTTCACCGGCAAGGATCTCGCCGGTGCGATCGCGTTCGCCTCGACGCTGTCCTACCCGGTGGTGGCCGATCAGCTGCCGCCGATGCTCGCCCACGCCCTGGCCTGACAAGATATCCGGGTGACCAGCGACCAGACCGCCACCGAAGAGCAGCACGCCGCGTTCGCTCAGGTCGGGTCGAAGTACTATCCGATCTTCGTTGCGGTCTTCACCGCGCTGGTGATCATCTCCAATGTGACCGCGACGAAGGGCGTCGCGTTCGGGCCGATCATCACCGACGGCGGGTTCATCGTCTTCCCCCTCACCTACGTGATCGGCGACGTGCTGTCGGAGGTGTACGGCTTCAAGGCCGCGCGACGGGCAATCGTCCTGGGGTTCGCGATGAACATCCTGGCCGCGCTCACGTTCTGGGTGACGATCTATTTGCCCGCGGCCGACTTCTACCCCAACCAGGAGCATTTCGAGAACATCGTCCATGCGTACACGCAGCTGATCGTGGCGGGGTTGGCGGGCTTTATCGTCGGGCAGACCATCAACGCCTGGGTCGTGGTGCGCATCAAGGAGCACACCAAGGAGAAGCACCTGTGGGCACGGCTGGTCGGCTCGACGTTTGCCGGCCAACTCGGCGACACCCTGGTGTTCTGCAGCATCGCTGCGGGGGCAATCGGCATCAACACCTTTGCCGACTTTGCCACGTACACAGCGTTGGGCTGGGTGTACAAGACCGGGGTCGAGGTCGTGATGTTGCCAATAACGTACCGGGTGATTGCCTATATCAAGCGCCACGAACCGACGTACGGGCAAACAATATGAGCTATCGCTAAGGCGTCTCTGGCAAGGCTCGTAGAGCTATCCCTTTCGTAGCTACTCGCGGGTAGGTTTCACGACATGAGCGTGACTGCGGATCTGATGGGTACCAGTCGAGGCACCGGCCCCATCACAATTCATGACTATGGGGATCGGGCGCTGCTGCTCGAGTTCGGCAGCACCGCCGAAGTGCTGGCGTGGACAGACGCGGTGCGCAGGGCCGCGCTGCTCGGCGTCGTGGACATCGTTCCGGCGTCGCGCACCGTGCTGATCAAACTCGCGGACCCGCGATATCAGGCGCCGACCCGGCAGCGGCTCGGCACGCTCCGGATAACGGCCGAGGCGCTGTCGGAGGCGGCCTCGCCCCATGATGGGCGCGCCGACATCGAGATCGATGTGGTGTACGACGGCGCCGACCTCCATGAGGTGGCCCGGCTCACCGGGATGACCACCGACCAGGTGATCGCCGTGCACACCGGCACGTTGTGGCAGGTCGGATTCGGTGGTTTCGCACCGGGTTTCGCGTACTTGGTCGGTGGCATCGGTGTTGCTGAACGCCTCAACGTGCCGCGGCAATCCGAGCCTCGAACCAGGGTGCCCGCGGGGTCGGTGGCGCTGGCCGGCGAGTTCAGCGCTATCTACCCACGGGAATCACCCGGCGGTTGGCAGCTGATCGGTAGCACCTCCAAAGACACAGCCGCGCTGTGGGACATCGACCGGAACCCACCCGCCCTGCTGAGGCCGGGCATGTGGGTTCAGTTCCGGGAGGTGCGGTCATGACCACTGCTGAACGTGCGGCTCAGCCGCACGCCACCCTCGAGGTTTTGCGCACCGGGCCGCTGGCCCTGATCGAGGATCTCGGCAGGCCCGGCCTTGCCGATATGGGCGTCTCTCACTCGGGCGCGGCCGATCGCCGGTCGCACGCACTGGCCAACCGGCTGGTCGCCAACCCCGGGGACCGCGCCACCATCGAAGTGACATTCGGTGGGTTCGCCGCGCGGGTGCGCGGCGGCGACGTCGCGATCGCGGTGACCGGTGCCGACACCGACCCGTCGGTGAACGGAAAGCCTTTCGGTACCAACAGCATTCACTACGCTCGCGACGGCCAGGTGATCTCGCTGGGCGCGCCTCAAACCGGCCTACGGACTTACCTGGCGGTGCGTGGTGGCATCGACGTCTCCCCCGTCCTCGGCTCGCGTTCCTACGACGTGATGTCGGCGATCGGCCCTCTGCCCCTTCAGCCCGGCGATGTGCTGCCGATCGGCGAACACACAGCCGAGTTCCCCGAGCTCGACCAGGCGCCTGTGGCGGCCATCGAGAAAGAGGTGCTCGAACTGAGGGTGGTGCCCGGTCCGCGCGACGACTGGTTCGTCGATCCGGACATCCTGATCCGCACCAACTGGCAGGTCACCAACCGGAGCGACCGGGTCGGCATGCGGCTGATCGGCATGCCGCTGGAGTACCGCTGGCCGGACCGTCAGCTGCCAAGCGAGGGCGCGACCCGCGGCGCAATCCAGGTGCCGCCGAACGGTTTTCCGGTGATCCTCGGACCCGATCACCCGGTCACCGGCGGCTATCCGGTGATCGGCGTGGTGACCGACGAGGACATCGACAAGGTCGCCCAGATCCGCCCGGGGCAGACGGTGCGGCTGCACTGGTCGCGTCCGCGGCGCCCGTTCGACGGCCAGTAAGCACCCGATCCTGGTAGAACGGCAGTGTGCCCACGCACGATGTCAGTGCTCCTCGCTTCCGCGGGGTCCACACCGCCCGCCTGGTGCACACCGCCGACCTCGACAACGAGACT
Organism: Mycobacterium sp.; assembly: GCA_032230775.1. GTDB lineage: Bacteria > Actinomycetota > Actinomycetes > Mycobacteriales > Mycobacteriaceae > Mycobacterium. The sequence continues at coordinate 2,839 of JAVXWV010000720.1, forward strand.
CGCGACGATGCGCGCAGGATGGTCATCGAGGCATTCGCGGGCGAGTTCTCCGACGCCGATTGGGAGCACGCCCTCGGCGGCATGCACGCCCTGATCTGTCACCACGGCGCGCTCATCGCCCACGCTGCCGTCGTGCAGCGCAGGCTGCTGTACCGCGATACCGCGCTGCGCTGCGGCTACGTCGAAGCTGTGGCGGTGCGTGAGGACTGGCGAGAGCAGGGGCTCGCAGGAGCCTTGATGGACGCCGCCGAGCAGGTACTGCGCGGCGCCTACCAGCTCGGCGCGCTCAGTGCGTCGGAGGCAAGCAGGCCCATCTACATCTCGCGCGGCTGGCTGCCGTGGCGTGGACCGACGTCGGTGCTGGCGCCTGGGGGGCTCACGCGCACACCGGACGACGACAACGAGCTGTTCGTGCTGCCGGTCAGCGTAGAGGTGGATACCACCGCCGAAATCACCTGCGATTGGCGCGACGGCGACGTGTGGTGACGGGCGTACTTTGGACAAGGTGACCACACCGTCGTCGTTTCGCCATAGCCCCGAATCTTTCGACAAGCTCTACCGCGGCGAGGCCATGTTCGACGGTGGGCCCCCTCCGACCGGCATCCCCTGGGACGTGCACCAGGCGCAGCCCCGACTGATGGAACTCGAAGCGCTGGGCGGCATTTCGGGTGATGTGCTCGACATCGGCTGCGGCCTCGGCGACAACGCCATCTATCTGGCATCCCGCGGGTACTCCGTGACCGGGCTGGACGGCTCGCCCGCCGCGATCGAGGAGGCCCGTCGGCGCGCGGCAACCGCAGGCGTCCTTAGCCCGACTGCCGGCTCGGCCGGCGTGACCTTCGACGTCGCCGACGCCACCGATCTCAGCGGGTATGAGGGCCGCTTCGACACGGTCGTCGACAGCGCGCTCTATCACTGCCTCGACGACGACGGCCGTCAGGCCTACCTCGCCGGCCTGTACCGCGCGACCCGCCCCGGCGCCCGTCTGCACCTGTCATGTTTTTCCGATGGCAACGTCAATGGTCTGATCGCGCCGAGGGATCCCGTGCCGGAGTCCGGCCTGCGCGACAACTTGACCGCCAACGGCTGGCGGATCGACTTCTTGGGCCCCACCACCTATTTGGGCAATACCGCCGGCTTTCGATCCGCTGACGACGTATTTCCGAAGGCCATGGTCGAGCAGATGCCGCCAGAGGCGCTCGAACAAATGCGGCAGGTGACCGAACGGTTCGCCAAGATCGCAGAGCTGCTGGACGGCGACCGGGTGCACCTTCCGTTCACCGTCGTGCACGCGCATCGCGTCGATTAGTTCTGCTGTCTGGGTAGACCCGCCGCCACCTCGTGTCGTCGCCGTTTCTTCGCTGCTCAGGGTCCGGCGTAGCCTCATGACGATGCTGGAGAAGTCTCAGATCCGGTTCCTTCGCCATCGCGCCCACCGCCTGGCGTACGAGGTCCGCGGAGACGGTCCACCGCTCGTCGCCCCGGCATGGTGGGTGAGCCATCTCGAACTCGACTGGCAGAGCGTGACCTTTCGGCGATTCTGGGAAGGACTCGCAACCGGCTACACACTGGTCCGCTACGACCGGCTCGGCGTCGGCATGTCGGATCGCACAGTGCACGAGTCGGAGCTGAGCCTCGATGAGGAAGTCGCCACGCTGCGTGCGCTTCTCGACGAACTCGAGCTCGAGCGCGTGTCGCTCGTCGGCGGCTCTTCCGGGAGTTGCACCGCCATCGCGTTTGCCGCTGCGTTTCCGGAACGTGTCGAGCGGCTGGTGCTGTACGGGTCGTATCCAGACGGCGCGGCGCTCACCGCTCCCGGCGTGGGCGAAGCGATCCTGGCGGCGGTGCGCGCGCATTGGGGACTGGGCTCGCGCCTGCTCAGTGACATCTTCCTCGGTGCTGCCGACGCCGAGGAGCGGGAACACTTCGCACGGTTCCAGCGGGAGGCGGCGACCGCCGAAACCGCTGCCGCGGTGTTGGATCTGGTCTATCGCCTTGACGTACGCGCGCACCTTCCCCTTGTCCGTCGCCCAGCGCTGGTCGTGCATCGTCGTGACGACCGCGCTGTGCCGTCCCGGCTCGGGCGTGAGGTCGCGGCCGCGATTCCAGGCGCGACGTTCATCCCGCTGCCGGGGAGCGCGCACTTTCCGTGGCACGAAGACACCGATTCCGTGGTCCGCGCGTGCCGCCAAGCGCTGGCACCGGCGCAGCCGTCGCCGCACCATGCGGGCGAGCCGGAATCGGTCCTACTGTCCAGTCGTGAGCGTGAGATCCTCGCCTGCGTCGCTCGCGGTCTCGGCGATCGCGAGATCGCAGAGCAGCTCGTGTTGAGCCCGCACACCGTTCACCGCCACGTTGCGAATATCCGCCGCAAGCTGGGTCGCACCTCACGGACTGCCGCCGTCGCGGAGGCCGCGCGTCTCGGACTTCTGTGAGATAGCCGGAATCGGCCATCTGCGGAAGATGGCCGCGCTGAGCGATGCGCGCACCATGTGGTCGCTCGTACGTTTTGTGGCATGACCGAGATCGCAAGTGTCGAATCAAGCACCGAACGCCAAGCGAACCCGCCTTCTGCGGTGTGGCTGCGGATCATGGCCTTGGTGTACGACCCGTTTCTCTGGATGGGCGAGATCGCTGGAATGCGCCGTCGGCGGCACACGCTCCTGGCCGGCGCCCGCGGTCGCGTCGTCGAGATCGGCGCCGGGACGGGGCTGAATATCGCGCACTATCCCGACGGGATCGCCGACCTCGTGCTCAACGAGCCCGAGCCTGGGATGCGCCGAAGACTCGCGCGTCGCCTCGAGCGGCACGCGGGCGTCGCACGGATCGCCGACGCGCCTGCGGAGCGACTACCGCTGGAGGATGCGTCCGTGGACACCGTCGTTTCGACGCTCGTCCTTTGCACCGTCGACGACCCCGAACGCTCGCTGCGCGAGATCGCACGTGTGCTTCGCCCGGATGGGCAGTTGCTGTTCATCGAGCACGTGCGCGCGAGCTCGCGGTTCCTCGCGGCGTGCCAGGATCTTCTGCTCCAACCGTGGCGGCGCTTCGGTGGCGGCTGCCGCTGCAACCGCCCGACCGCGGATCTGATGCGCGACTGCGGCTTCACCGTTGCCGCTGACTTCGCCGCCTGGCGCGGCATGCCGCCGATCGTCCGTCCGCTCATCGTCGGGCGGGCGACTCGGTGATCGGCCACGCCGACCATGTCGAGCTACATCACCAATGACTTCTACGCCAAATGACGCTAATCGCGACGGTCCGTCCGCCCCACTCGGCGGGCCACGAATCACGGGTTGATGGCGCGATTTCGTGCGGCCTCCGAGACCTCACAGGGACCCGGGTAACGGGGTGAGCGGAATTTCACGGCGGGGTTATCGCAGCGCACTCCTGCGCAATAAAGCCTTTCTAGCGTTCTCCGCATGTCGCATACCATCGCCAACTGGGATCCCGAGGACACCGTTGCCTGGGAGGCCGGTAACAAGAACATCGCCCGCCGCAACCTGATCTGGTCGGTGGCTGCCGAGCACATTGGCTTCTCGATCTGGTCCATCTGGTCTGTGATGGTCCTTTTCATGCCGGAGGCGGTCTACCACTTCACGGCAGGCGACAAGTTCCTGCTCGGCGCCACCGCCACACTGGTAGGCGCCTGCCTGCGGATCCCGTACACGCTGGCCACCGCGACGTTCGGCGGCCGCAACTGGACGGTGTTCTCCGCATTCGTGCTGCTGATCCCCACCGTCGGCACCATGTGGCTGCTGGCCCACCCGGGCCTGTCGCTGTGGCCATACCTGGTGTGCGCAGCACTCGCGGGTTTCGGTGGCGGCAACTTCGCGTCGTCGATGACCAATATCAATGCGTTCTACCCGCAGCGGCTCAAGGGCTGGGCGCTTGGCGTGAACGCGGGCGGCGGCAACATCGGTGTGCCGATGGTTCAGATCGTCGGCCTGCTTGTGATCGCAACGGCCGGTAACCGGCAGCCCTACTGGGTGTGCGCGGTCTACCTGGTGGCGCTCGCGGTAGCAGGCATCGGCGCGGCGCTGTACATGAACAACCTCGAGCAGCACAAGATCGACCTGACCGCCATGGGCGCGATTCTGAAAGAGCGTGACACCTGGGTGATTTCGCTTCTATACATCGGCACCTTCGGCTCGTTCATCGGCTTCGCGTTCGCGTTCGGCCAGGTGCTTCAGATCAACTTCGCGGCGGGCGGGCAAAACGCCGCCCAGGCGTCGCTGCACGCCGCGCAGATCGCGTTCATCGGACCGCTGCTCGGTTCCCTGTCTCGGGTGTACGGCGGGAAGCTGGCCGATCGCATCGGCGGCGGCCGGGTGACGCTGGCGGTGTTCGCCGGAATGATCCTGGGCGCAGGGATTTTGGTCGGGGTGAGCACATTGGACGACTACAAGTCCGGGCCCGCGACGGCCGTGATGATGGGCGGCTATGTCGTCGGCTTCATCGCGCTGTTCCTGCTGTCCGGCATCGGCAACGGCTCCGTGTACAAGATGATCCCGTCGATCTTCGAAGCCCGCAGCCGGTCGCTCGACGTGTCCGAGGCCGAGCGGGTGGCATGGTCGCGCGCCATGTCCGGCGCGCTGATCGGATTCGCCGGCGCGATCGGTGCACTCGGCGGGGTCGGCATCAACCTGGCGCTACGGCAGTCGTATCTGACGAGCCACTCAGCGACGTCGGCGTTCTGGATCTTCCTGTCGTTCTATGTGCTTGCCTCCGTTGTGACCTGGGTCATGTACGTGCGACGGCCGTCGGCTGCTTCGGTCGACGTGCGTCAACAGGTGGACCTGGCCCGAGCGTGAACTCCTTCGCCTCGGTTCAGGGCTGCAGGGCAACAGCGACGTTGCCCTGCTCCCACCGGCCGACATGTCGGGGCAATGGCGAAGTAATCGCTTGGAAACATGACCTGAATACACATGGACCATGAGTGAGCCTGATTGGGCACCGCTCACCGGATTTCGGGTGGCGGTGACCTCCGCCCGACGCGCCGAGGAATTGAGTGCGCTATTGGAGCGCCGCGGCGCAACCGTGACCAGCGCGGCCGCCATCACCATGGTTCCGCTTCCCGACGACGACGAGTTGCGTGAGCACACCGCGGCGCTGATCGATGTACCGCCCGACGTCGTGATCGCCACTACGGGCATCGGCTTTCGCGGCTGGGTGGCCGCGGCCGACGGCTGGGGGCTGACGCACGAGCTGCTGGTGGCGCTCGGCAAGGCGCGCGTCGTTTCCCGCGGACCGAAGGCGACAGGCGCGCTGCGCGCCGCGGGCCTGCCCGAGGAATGGTCTCCGGAGTCCGAATCGTCGCGCGAGCTGCTGCATTACCTCGTCGAAGGCGGCATCTCCGGCCAGCGCATTGCGGTACAGCTGCACGGCGCCACCGACGACTGGGATCCGTTCCCCGAGTTCCTTGACCAGCTGCGTGCCGCGGGCGCCGAGGTGGTGCCGATCCGCGTGTACCGCTGGCATCCCGCGCCTCATGGCGGTGACTTCGATCAGCTGGTGGCGGGTATCGCCGACGAGAAGTTCGACGCGGTCAGCTTTACCTCCGCGCCCGCCGTGGCGTCGGTGTTGTTGCGTGCCAAGGAGATGGGGATCGAGGACAAGGTGGTTTCCGCGTTCCGGACAGGTGTGCACGCCATGTGCGTCGGCCCAGTGACTGCTCGCCCGCTGGTCCGACTGGGCGTACCGACATCGGCACCGGAGCGAATGCGGTTGGGCGCGTTGGCCCGTCACATCACCGACGAGCTGCCGCTGCTGCAGTCGCGCACACTGCGGGTCGCCGGGCATCTGCTGGAGATCCGTGGCACGTGTGTGATGGTCGACGGCGTGGTCAAGGCCCTCTCGCCTGCCGGGATGGCAACCGTCCGCGCGCTGGCGCAACGTCCAGGCGCGGTGGTGTCACGCACCGACTTGCTTGGCGCGCTGCCCGGCAGCGGCAGTGATACGCACGCGGTGGAGACTGCCGTGCTGCGCCTTCGTACGGCATTGGGCGACAAGAACATTGTGTCGACAGTGGTCAAGCGCGGCTACCGGCTGGCAGTCGATGACGAGTTGGCGCACGCATTGTGAGCCTGGTGTTAGTGGCGCACGGAACCCGCAAGCAGCGGGGTGTGGCAATGGTCGGCGATCTGGCGCAGCGGGTGTCTGCCACGTTGGGGGAAACGGTGCACGTGTCGTTCGTCGATGTGCTGGGCCCGACACCGTCCGAAGTACTCGCCGCGACGCCAGACGAACCGGTCACCCTTGTGCCTGCATTCCTGTCCCGCGGCCATCACGTCACCACCGACATCCCCGCCCACGTCGAGGCAAGCGGACATCCCGACGTCACCGTGACCGAAGCGCTCGGACCGGGGCCACAGCTGGTGCGGGTGCTGGCGGATCGGCTTCTCGAATCGGGTTGGCGCCGCGACGATTCGGTAATCCTGGCCGCGGCTGGTACGTCTGATCCTGGCGCGCAGTGCGACCTGCACACGATGGCGACGTGGCTGTCGGCGACCACCGGTTCGCGGGTGGAGCTGGCGTTCGCGGCCACTGGGACGCCGCTGGTGGCCGATGCGGTCTCCGCTCTCCGTAGGCACCGGCGGGGCCGCGTCGTCGTCGCGTCGTACCTGTTGTCGGAGGGTCTGTTTCAGGATCGGTTGCGGACCAGCGGCGCCGATGTGGTGACCGAGCCACTCGGCACGCACCCAGGGTTGGTGCGGCTGATCGCGAGCCGATTCCGCCGCGCCCGCGTTCCCATGGCGGCCTAAGACTGTCGAGATCGACGTTGTTGCGCCGTCTTCTCGAGCAAATGCCCTGTTTGTTGCGAGCATCGTGTGGGTACGCGGCGCTGATGATGAAGCAAGTCGCCGCCGCCATTGCGTTGCTCGCCGCACCCGCCACCCTCATGAGTGGCTGTGCGAACCAGTCCTCCGACAAATCGACGACGTCGAGCACATCGGGGTCGACGTCAAGCGCCCAAACGCTGACCACCCAGCTGAACGCGGCCGACGGCAAACATGTCGCCGACGCGACCGTCGACTTCACGAAGGGATACGCCACTGTCACCATAGAGACCATCGAGGCAGGCATCCTCTCCCCCGGTTTCCACGGCCTGCATATTCACGCGGTCGGCAAGTGCGAAGCCAACTCCGTTGCGCCAAGCGGCGGCCAATCCGCCGACTTCGCGTCCGCGGGCGACCACTTTCAGGCGCCCTCGCATACCGGCCAGCCCGCCAGCGGGGATCTGCCGCCCTTGCTAGTGCGTTCGGACGGGTCAGGCAAACTCGTCGCCACCAGCGACGGCTTCACCATCGATCAGCTCAAGGGTGCCGAAGGTTCGTCGATCGTGCTGCACCAAGGCGCTGATGTGGGCGCAACCACGGCGGAGTCCGACCAACGCATCGCCTGCGGTGTGCTGAGCCCTGCCGGGACCACCAGCACATCCGTCTCGACGTCAATCTCGACGTCGGTCGTGACCACGACCGCCGCCACCACTGTTCCGCCTTCCACCGTCACCGAGACGCCCGCGTCGACGGCACCCGCCTCCACGACCAGCGTCGCCCCGAGCACGAGTACCAGCACCGTCACCGTGATCCAGCCGACCCTCCCGCCGATCACGGTGCCCCAGCTGCCCGGCCCCAACGGCGGCTGACCCACGATCGGCGAGCGGACGCTACACGCCGACTTCTACGTAACCGTCCACCATGCGCGTCGGGTAGACCGGCAGGGACACGTCGGGGTCGTCGAGGCAGGTGCCGTCGTCAAGCGCGAACGCCTGCTTCTTGATCGGCGTCTGCACCGTGGCACGTCCTGCGCGGTCTCCGACAAGGCCACGCGATATGACGGCCGCCCCCGAGAACGGGTCGATGTTGCCGACGGCATGCAGCGAGCCGTCGTCGAGGCGGAACAGTGCGGCCTGCACACCGTCGGGCAACAGCACTCCCACGCCGCGGTTGGGGATCAGGTAGTCGTATCGGCACGCGGCCGTCCATACCTGGATCTCGTTGAGCAGAGTCATGTTTGGGTTACCTTGGCACCTTCGGCATACCAATCGGAACCTTGCGGCCCGACCGGTCGGTGAATTCGACAGTGGGATCGGCGACGTCGGGGGCGTTGACGAATGACACGAACCGCGACATCTTCTCCGGGTCTTCGATGACGCCCTTCCATTCACACGCGTACCCCTCGATGTGGCGGGCGATCGCCTCCTCAAACTCCGCTGCCAAGCCGAGCGAGTCATTGCAGACGACGTCGCGCAGGTGGTCTAGCCCGCCTTCGAGTCCCTCTACCCACGGCGCGGTGCGCTGCAGCCGGTCGGCGGTGCGGATGTAGAACATCAGGAATCGGTCGATGTAGCGCACCAGTGTTTCGTCGTCGAGATCGCTTGCGAGCAACTGGGCGTGCTTGGGTGTCATCCCGCCGTTGCCGCCGACGTAGAGGTTCCAGCCGGTCTCTGTGGCGATGACGCCGACGTCCTTGCCGCGAGCCTCGGCGCACTCACGCGCGCATCCCGACACGCCCATCTTGATCTTGTGCGGGGCCCTCAGGCCGCGGTAGCGCAGCTCCAGATCGATGGCCATCTGCACCGAATCCTGCTGCCCGTAGCGACACCAGTCGCTGCCGACACAGCTCTTCACCGTGCGCAGTGCCTTGCCGTAGGCGTGCCCAGATTCCATGCCGCCCTCGACAAGGCGGCGCCAGATCTCCGGCAGTTGGTCCACCCGCGCCCCGAACATGTCGATCCGCTGCCCACCGGTGATCTTGGTGTACAGGTCGAAGTCCCTGGCGATCTCGCCGATCAGGATCAGCTGCTCTGGCGTGATGTCACCGCCGGGTACCCGCGGCACCACCGAGTAGCTGCCGTTCTTCTGGATGTTGGCTAGGAAGTGGTCGTTGGAGTCCTGCAGCGAGGCCTGTTCGCCGTCAAGGATGTGCTCCGAACTCGTCGAAGCGAGAATCGACGCGACCGCGGGTTTGCAGATGTCGCAACCTTTTCCACTTCCGAACCGGTCGATCAGAGCCGAGAAGGTCCGGATCGATGTCGCGGAGACGACCTCGAACAGCTCGGCGCGTGACTGGGTGAAGTGTTCGCACAACGCCTTCGACTGCTCGACGCCCTCTGCCTCCAGCAGTTGTTTGAGAAGCGGCACGCAGGACCCGCAGGACGTACCGGC
>JAVXWV010000840.1:0-13351 GCA_032230775.1 Mycobacterium sp.
ACGAAATCGGGTGTGTAGCCCAGGCCGTTGACCTGGCCGATGGCGTGGGTGAACGTGTCGGCCACATTGGTGTTGGCCGGGCCCTTGAAACCGATGTGGCTGTCGCTGATCTGAGCGAACCGCAACGCAGGCTGTGCCGGTTGTGCGGCGCCGGATGATCCGGCGACGTGCGAGATCACCTCACCGCCTGCGACGGTCAGCACGACCGCCGCGCCGAACCAGGCACCGTGGCGGATGAGCTGGCGCCGGCTCATGCCCGCAGGATCTTGTTCAGTACTCATTTGGTCACCACCACCGTTCCGGTCATGAATGGATGGATGGAGCAGATGTAGTCGTAGGAGCCAGCCGTGGTGAACGTAAAGCTGTAGGTGCCGTTGGTGTCTATTCCTGGGGAGTGGAAAGAGCCGTCCTTGGCGGCGATGGTGTGTGGCTCCTCGTCCTTGTTGGTCCAGGTGACCGTCGCGCCGACCGGGACGGTCAGTGTCGCCGGGTTGAACTTGAAATCGCTGATGCTGACCGCCGTCCCTCCTTGCGGTGCAGGCGCATCGGCAGTAGTCGCCGATGCCGAAGCCGGTGGCGACGGCATACCGGACATGGCAGGCATGGCCTGCCCGGACATGCCCGGCGTCATGCCGGACTGAAAACTGACCGATGGGCTGGTCGCGGTGGGCGTGGATGCGTGGTTGGAACACGCGGCGGTGAGCAGGACGCCCACGGCGGCGAGACTGACTATGACCTTCACACACTAGAGATAGGTGGGCGGTTACACCTCACGCCGGCTCGGTGGGCGGCTTCTGCGCCACGAATACCTCGATGGATCCGTTCCGTTCGCGGACGTCCAGCCGCGGTAACGGGTCTGGCGCGATTCGCAGCAGATGGCTCAGTACCTGGCCGGTCGGTGAGAACGAGGTCGTATGACAGGGACAGCGCAGCTGGTCGAGGGGCTGGTCGAACCACAGCCGGCAGGCTTGATGTGTGCACACCCCCGAAATCGCCTCGGGTTGGCCGTTGACCCGACGCACGAATCCGACCACCGAACCGACGTCAAAGGGATGCATCACGGCGGCGGGCACATCTGCGCTTGCCGCGACGACCTGCCAGCTGCCGTCACTGGGTCGCATCGAGGGCCTGTCGGCGCGCGAGTGGCCGTCGGGGGCGACGCGCTCTGTAGCGGCTCCGGCGACAACGCCGGCACCCCCCGCCAGCGCGGCGGTCGACGCGGCGACAACCACCTGGCGACGTGTTACGTGCGGCCCTGTGAGGGGGTCGGGAGTTTCCTGGCCGCGTGGCATCCGCGCGACCAGCCGGCGGTGGAGGTCGGTCAGGAAGTGTTCGCTTGGCACATCGCTCGCAGTCCGCGCGGCACGCAATTGGATGGCGGTGCGTATCTGCGCCGTTTCGAAACCGTCTGCGTCAAACGGCCTGGGTCGGCGCCCATCGAGTAGGTCGTCGACGTAACGACGCAGACCGCGGGTGTTCATCGTTCATCATTTTCGTTGAGCGCGCTGGCCAGTCGCAGAGCTCGATGCTGCAACAACTTGGCGTTGGCCACGCTCACACCCATCTGGCTTGCCGACTCTTTGACCGAACAACCCTGCAAGAACCGCAATTCCAGAATGCGGCGATAGTTGTCGGGCAGTGCTGCGAGCACCCGGTGAACTTGTTGCGCCGTAGCGCTGTCGACAGCGTGCTCGGCCTCTTGCGGCAGGTCCGGAACATCATCGATCGATGTGATCTCGCAGCCCTTGGTCTGGCGCCAATGCGCGGCCAGAACCGTACGTGTGGTTGCGCGCAAATACCCGCGAACCTGGGCAACTGTTGCGGTGGTTCGCAGCGGCCTTAGCGCGGCCAGAAACACCTCGGCGGTGAGGTCCTCGGCGTCGGACACGTTGCCGATACGTTTGACGATCATGCGATAGACCCAGATGGCGTTGTCCGCATACACCGTCTCCCAGTCCGGGTAGCGGCTCTCGGTGTCGGACACCACGCGCACGCTTGTCCTGGCGGTGGGTTTCCGTTGCGCCATCATCCCTGGTTAATAGGGTGGCGTGTTACAAATCAGTCGCCGTCACACGAATAGGTCACGGCTTAAGCGATGTGGCCGAACAAGGTGCGCAACTCACCGCTGCAGGGGCTGGACACAGAAACCTTACGCGGATGGCGCACTTCCATTGACGACCGGGGCACGTCGATTGCCAAGCGGCAGAAGCTCTGTCGGCGGTTAATGCGATCGGCATTCGGCTGCCGATGAGTCGGCGCACGAGAACAGCCGCCTGCTCGTTCGCAAAAGGAGCCCTGGAGGGCATCTCGTCGCCAGCTTCATCAATCGATTGACGCGCACCCAGCGTCGGTCTGGGTCTGGGTCCGGCCCGGACGGGGAGCCGGGACGTCGACCCGCTCGGATCGCCCCGGGTTCGGCGCGGCGTCAAGATTCTTGAGCTCGCTCTCGTTCTGCAGCTCGCCCAATTCGGCTTTGAAGATTCGCATCGACTTGCCCAGTGAGCGGGCCGCGCCAGGCAGCTTCTTGGCACCAAAGAGCACGATCATCACGATGGCGAGTACTGCCCAATGTCCTGGACCAAAATTGGCGAACATCACTACCTCCAGACGCAACTTGTCACCAATGGATACGGCGGTGAGTTACAACGCCATCCCGCAACTGCCCAGCGGTCGCCTCCTTGGGTCATACCGAGTGTTCCCTGTGTTGGGTGTGGTCAGGATTTGGGCTGTTGGGAGGGAGATCACCTTGATCGACGTCGACATCGCAGCAGCCCCGACAGCGAGAAGGCCATCCGTACGGCAGCCCGGTGAATCCACAGATACCGAAACCGTTGTCCGACATCCACGTCGAGTTGACGATCGCGGTGGGCATCGAAATCGGTTCTGGCCAGGTCACTTCCGGTATCGGACTTGCACCACACAGACTGCCTCGGACGCGTTTTCAGATCGCCGTGGCATCATCGGGCAGGACCCTCACTAAACTGGCTGTCCGTGTCTAGTTGTGATCCATGGGCGTCCAAACAGTTTCGACACCTCGGACCCTCCCTGAACCAATAGCGAAAACAGTTCGATGTCGGACAGGACCCGACTCTGTGGGTTGGGCACATCGGGTTCGCTTGTAACTCGCAAACCTAGTTATCAGTGGGAGCCAATCATGGGTTCCGCTACGCCAGAGATCGCTAGTACCAAGCGCACACATGGAGGCTTTCACCATGCAGAAGTTCACCCCTGCCATCGCCGCCGCCACCGTGGGCGCCTGGGCGGTCGCCGCCCTGGGATTGGCAAGCCCGGCGGGAGCAGTCGGCGGCCCCGGCGGCTACGGCAACGCCCAAGACACCATCAATGCGCTTCAAGCCCAGGGCTTCAACGTGCAGCTCAACGGGGCAGCGGTAACACCGTTGTCGGGCTGCAAGGTCACCGGCATCGAGGGAATGCGCAACGACAACGTCAATTCGGCAGGGGCCATTATCGACCCGACGAAGTTGACTACCGTCTGGGTCGACATATCCTGCAAGGGAGGGTAACTCGTGCATGGGAGTGCAACCACGACCCTGACCGGTCCGGTTGTCACGTACGCGGCTGGCCGCGATCCATCGGCAGCACGCATTCGGCGTCGGCTCCCCTCCACTACCGGGTCGAAGCATCGCTCACCCTGGGCTTCTCATCAGATCCCTGGCGATCCCCACACTGCCTCAAGTTCATTCGCAACTCGGCCGACAGATGACCGTCCGCTGGCCTGCTTCCCCGCGGATTCATCGGTGAGCATGTCTCCCCCGATGTAACCCATTGCCCTATCTGTTAGTGAGCAGTCTCGATGAGTCATCGAACTTCTTCGCTCTCTACTAGCTGCACGAGAAGGATACGACGATGAAGAACTACGCCTTTAGTGCTGCGGTCATCGGTGCGCTTGCCGCCGGCGGTCTCGGGTTGGCCACGGCCGCGCAGACCTCAGCGGCGCCCACTGCGACCACAGCAGCGGAAACGATCGCGACGTTGCAGGCCAACGGATATCGGGTCATCGTCAACAAAGTCGGCGCCGAGCCGCTCTCCGAATGTTCGGTCACCGCGATCCGACCTGGCCGGGCGATCACCGACATCGTAACGGCCGGCGGTGGTGACACAAAGAGTGAAATCCTCTACACCACCGCGTATGTCGACGTTCGCTGCCCGTCGGCCGCGCCCTGAAATCGCAGCTTCTCGGTGCCCTAATCCGCCCGACCTGGCCCGCTGACGGCGTGACATGTAACCATTCAGCAGCCGCATCAGAAATCCCGAACTCGATCACGGCGGCGGGCGGCCGCGCTGAGCCGGTGAGCTCGTAATAGGGCCGCGCCCACCGCGCGAAAGGGTCGCCTAGACCATCAACCACATGCCGTGAAAGACAGAACGGCTCGCCGTGCTTGGTATCTGCTCGTGTAACCCGCCTGCCTACCTCCATAACGAAGCCTCCAAACAGGACGAGGCATGAGAAGACCGGAGATACGGACATGACCATCACCAAACTCGCCTTATCGTCGGCACTGACGGCGCTGGCGGCAGGCGCCGTGATCGCCGCGGCGCCGTTTGCCGCTGCGGCCAATGTCGACCCGGGCGCGGTCGTTGCAGGACCGACCGCTCCCGTTGCCGCGACCTCCGCGGCCCCTTCACCTGACGCTCCGCTAAGCGCGCCTGTGGCCCTGCCGCCCGGTGCGCCGATCGCCGTACTGCCGCAGGCTGCCCTGGGCGGTGGTGCGAATCCGTACGTGCCGAACGGCACCGACCCGTTCGTGCCGTGGGGCGTCTGGACCCCCTGACAGTGACAACGGCGTTTAGTCCGGATCTGGTGTGCATCAGTGTGATTCGGTTATCACAGGTCGCCAGCAGGAGTGCTGACGACCGTGTCATGTCGCTTCCCGGAGAAACGAACATGCAGTGAGAAACGCCGCAGCGAAGACATTCGCCGCGCTTGCGACAGAGCTACTCGCCTCTGGCGCAATCAATCTCGTCGCAGGCTTCTCGGCTCTCCAAACAGCGCCGATACTTCAGGCAGCGTCGGCGTTAGCAATCGCGGGCTAGCGGGCCTTAGCGCTCGCCGAACTGCAACCGGTGTAAACCGGCATAGACACCATCGAGGGCGAGTAGCTCTTGGTGGGGACCCTTCTCGATAACTATGCCGTCCTTGATCACCACGATCTTGTCGGTATCGCGCAACGTGCTCAAGCGGTGAGCGACCGTAATGACGGTGCGGCCCTTCATCAACCGCTCAAGAGCCTCGATGACGAGTTCTTCGGACTCGGCGTCCAGCGCGGCAGTGGGCTCGTCGAGGATGAGGATGGGATTATCGCGAATCAGGGCGCGGGGGCGGTTTCCTCAGCCAGGGCAATCAGCTTCACCCGCACCAGGTCTGCTTGTTGTTCGACCATGAAGTGCTTGGCGTCAACCTTTTCCAGGGTGTAATCGTCGGCGTTGGCCGTCTCGGGTGCCATCCACGATTCATGGATCACGTTGTCATGGACACCGTAGAGCGCGCGAATGGGAACTGTCGCGCGTCGCTTCTCGGGGTGCCTTGCACCCCTTGGTATCTCGCGCAGCAGGAAGGTCCGGTAGGTGTCTGTCCCTGTGCGCGCCACGACGGGATCGCGGAAGCGGTCAGTGTAGATGCGTGCCGTCTCGGGATCGAGCGGAGAAGCGACCTTGAACACCAGATCAAGGAACCTGGTGTATCGCTGCACCGGCACACCAAGAAACGCGATCAGCGGCTGGTACTGCAGTAGCGGGCCAACATGCGGCAGCAGCATTCGCGGGGTGATCCACGGGTACCCCCCATGTTCAGCGTGAGATAGCCGTCGAAGCGCTCCGGGGCGCGCAAGACCATCAAGTAACCGACGTATGCGCCCCAGTCGTGGGCCACGAGCAGCACGCGGTCGAGTCCGAGCGCGTCCAACAAGGCGAGCACGTCGCTGGCGACGTCCTCCTTTTCCCACTTGTGCGGAGCCGGCCCAGACCACCCGTACCCAGGCAGGTCGGGCGCGATGATGCGCATCCCGGGCGGCGGGTCGGCGAGCAGGTCGTTGTACGCCCAATGGTGTTGCGGCCAGCCGTGCAGAGCGAGGACGGGGCGTCCGTCGGCGGGGCCGGCCTCGGTCACGTGAAACCGCACGCCACGGGCTTCGACATAGGACCGGCGTACTCCGTCGATCGGCGGCGGCTCAGAGGTCATGATTCGGACTATAGAGAACAGCCGTCGCGCTACCGTGCGGGTATGGGCGGTTACCGGGACTTGTTCAACGCCAGCATCGCCAACCCCACCGCATTTTGGGCCGACGCCGCGCGGGCGGTGATGTGGACCCGCGAACCACAACGCGTCCTGGATGACGCCAACCCGCCGTTCTACCGATGGTTCCCCGACGGGGAGCTCAACACCTGCGCCAATGCGCTGGACAGACATGTCGACGGTGGCCGCGCCGAGCAGCCTGCGCTGATCTACGACTCGCCGCTGACCGGGTCGAAGCGCGTTTACACCTACCGCGAGCTGCTGGACGAGACGGCGCGCTTCGCAGGCGCGCTGCGCGGGTTGGGCGTCGGCAAGGGCGACCGCGTCGTCATCTACATGCCGATGGTGCCTGAGGCGGTGATCGCGATGCTCGCCTGCGCGCGGCTCGGCGCCGTGCATTCGGTGGTCTTCGGCGGATTCGCGGCGAACGAGCTCGCGGCGCGCATCGACGACGCGCAACCGGCCGTCATCGTGTCCGCATCGTGCGGCATCGAGCCGACCAGAACCGTCGATTACAAGCCGATGCTCGACGCCGCGCTCGACATCGCCGAACACGCCCCGCCCGCGTGCGTGATCCTGCAGCGTGAGCAGCGCCCGTGCGAGCCGCTCGCCGGTCGCGACCACGATTGGCGTGACCTGATGGCCGATGCGCAGCCCGTCGACCCGGTGCCCGTCGCGGCCACTGACCCGCTGTACGTCCTGTACACGTCGGGAACCACCGGCAAGCCCAAGGGCATCGTCCGCGACAACGGCGGCCACGCGGTGGCGCTGCTGTGGAGCATGCGCAACATCTATGACACGCATCCGGGCGAAACCTACTGGGCCGCATCCGATGTCGGTTGGGTCGTCGGCCACTCCTACATCGTGTACGGGCCACTCCTACTCGGTGCGACGACCGTGCTTTACGAAGGCAAGCCCGTCGGTACCCCGGACGCGGGTGCGTTCTGGCGCGTCGCATCCGAGCACGGCGTGAAGGCATTGTTCACCGCGCCGACGGCGATCCGCGCGATCAAGAAGGAAGACCCCGAGGGCATGCGCCTCGCTAAATACGACCTGTCGGCGCTGAAGTACCTGTTCCAGGCGGGCGAGCGCCTCGACCCAAGCACCTACGGCTGGGCGTCGGACATCCTCGGCATACCGGTCGTGGACCACTGGTGGCAGACAGAAACCGGCTGGAGCATTGCCGCCAACCCGATGGGTGTCGAACCGCTACCCATCAAGCCCGGCTCTGTGTCGGTGCCGATGCCCGGCTACGACGTGCGCATCCTGCGGCCGGACGGCTCGGAGTGCGACGCGAACGAGGAAGGCGCGATCTGCGTACGGCTGCCGCTGCCACCGGGCACCCTGCCGACGCTGTGGGGCGACGACGATCGCTACGTCGCCTCCTACCTGTCGGCGTTCCCCGGCCACTACCTGACCGGCGACGGCGGGTACATCGATGACGACGGCTATCTGTTCGTGATGGGCCGCACCGACGACGTCATCAACGTTGCGGGACACCGGATGTCGACGGGATCGATCGAGGCGGTGCTTGCCGGGCATCCGGCCGTCGCGGAGTGTGCGGTGATCGGCGTCGCCGACGAGATCAAGGGTCAGGTGCCGCGCGGTTTCGTCGTGCTGAAGGCTGGTGCGACGGCCGAGCGCCTCGCCGACGAATTGATCGACGCGGTGCGCGAAAACATCGGCGCGGTGGCCAGTTTCAAGCTCGTCGACGTCGTTCCCGCGCTTCCGAAGACGCGGTCGGGGAAGATCCTGCGCAAGACCATGCGGGGCATCGCCGACGGGCGCGACGAGCCGGTGCCGTCGACCATCGAGGACCCGACGGTGCTCGACGCGCTGAAACCGATTCTTGCGCGTTGACTCTGCGCTGTGGGCGCAAAAGTGCGAGTAGGCAACGCCATAGGTGCAGAGTCAACGAGTGCGGGCATCCCACGCGCGTCCAACGCGATGTAGAACATCTGCTCGGCGATGCCGCGCCGCAACCCTGATCACAAGCCAACCCACCTCGGCGATGTCCTCTGCACGCTGAATTTCATAAGCGAATCCGGCTCGGTTCAGCCGATGATGATCCCCGTCGTATTCGACAGCGAGCATCAGTTCCTCCCAACCCATATCCAGGTAGTACTGGCGATACCCGTCAGAGCTGACTACCGGAATCTGAGTCTGCGGGCGCGGATACCCGGCGCCAATCAGCAAGAGCCGCAACGCTGTTTCCTTCGGCGACTCGGCGCCGCTGTCAACCAGGTCCAGCGCCGTCTCGAGCTGGCGCAGACCCCGCGCGTGCCCGTGCCTGGCCGCCAGCTCCGCGACGGCGGGGGACTTGAAATCGGTGGCGCGCGCCAGCGCGTCCAGGCGCTCGACGGCACGGCCGATCCGGTCGCGTCGGCCCAGGTCGAATGCTGTGCGCTCCGGAGTGGTCACCGGCAGCCCGTTTAGTCGTTGAAATTCCTCCTCGAGCAACAGCTCGTCGCGCGTGACGACACCCTGCGGCGCTCTCGCGTTGCGATAGATCAACTCAACCGGAACGTCGTCGTCGACCCACTTCGAGCCATGCAGGTCCGATGCGGCGAGACCGGCCACGACTCCTTGCCGTCGCGACCACAGCCAGGCTGCACACGTGCGATCCCGAAGCGATGGCTCCGTCCGCTTATCCAGATAGACGTTCGGCATCATCGCCCGGTAATACCGACGCAGTTCATGCCGATTCACCAAACCCCTGGCCAATGCCTCACTGCCAATGAACGGCTGCCCCTCCCCCATGGCGGCAGGCTGCCATCAAGTACCGACAACGCGATTCACTCTGCGTCCAGGTCGCAAGAGTGCGAGTAGGCAACGCCATAGGCGCAGAGTCAACGAGTGAAGGCGCTACTGAGTCGCTGCTTGAACATTTCGTCGAAGCGGCGGTAGGCGCTGCGCAGATCCTGTCCCGGCCATTCCTGTGGGACGAGTTCGGCGGGTAGGAGCGGATCGAGTTGCAGATGGCGAACCACGGCAACGGACAGCCCGAACCGATAGGTGAAGTCATCAGCTGCTTCGGCGTCGAGCTCGTCGCGCACGGCAAGAGTGAGTCTGCGAGCGTCGGTCGCCCAATCATCAAGGCTGAAAAGGGATCTCACCGTGTCGACGGGGATTCCGGTAGCGGCGTTGTGGAAGTGAACGCATTGCCGGTCCAGCACCGCGCGCAGCGTCGGCAAGCGGTCCCGGTCCAGATTGTCCGGGCGGATCCAGACCCCCTCGCGTAGTTCGGCGAGGTGCAGCGCCGTTGCGGCCTTGCGCAGCGCAAGCCGGTCGGCCGCCGACCGCCGTTCCAACGAGACGACCGCCAGCTCCCACGTCCCATCCCACGGTGGGGCAACTTGACCGTCGATCCGGGAGGCGTCGTCGACGCGTCGGCGCCGTTCGAGCAGGCCCCCAGCGAGCGCGTAGGTGCCGTCGTCGCTGGCGAGTTCCCCGTTGGAGACCATCCGCCACAAGCACGTCCTGGCGGCGCCGTCGGTGATCCCGAAGAGTGAGGCAATCCCGACCAGTTCCCCCACCGTCAGGTGCGGCTGGTCCGCGCCAAGCAGCGCAGTCGCGAGGACTGATCGTGCGCTCAACGGCCGATCGCCGATCAAGTCTGCGACGCGGGCGCGGGAAGCTGCCGGCACAGACCCATCTTCGCTCACTACCTGGCCAGTCAGGGCGCACTCGCTGGCTCTGGCAAGGGAAAGAGGCCCAGAAAGCGCATGACGACCGCAGCCTCGCCATCGATGGTCAAGTCACCTGTGCGCACAGCATCATCGAGCGGGCGACCGGCGTAGAGCAGCGCGGCCAGGGTGTGCAGGTCGGTGTCCAGTGTCGCCGTCGCCTGTGTGTTGTCGCCGCGGACCAGTTCGAGTTGGCCATCATCGACCTCGACGCTGAAATGGTGCTCGCCGAGCCGAAGCGCAATCGTCGCACTGAATCCTTGCGCGGCTTGGCGATCAAACAATGCCCTCAGCGAGAGCACAAGCGAGTCCGCGCTGCGGTCGGCATCGAAGGGCATTGTCGGAGATCGGCTACCCCAGCGGCCCAAGTGGGTGACAACCGGCTCGAGCTCGGCACCCCACTCCGTCAACTCATAAATCTGGGAGCCCGCGGGCGGCGGCAGTCTGCGCTGACACACGACACCAGCGGCGGTCAGCTCACGGAGGCGTTGCGCCAAAACGTCGGGACTCACTCCGGGCATTCCGGCGCGGAGGTCGGTAAAGCGTTTCGGGCCGAGCAAGAGCTCGCGTATCACCACCAGTGCCCAGCGCTCGCCGACGACATCGAGGGCGTGCGACACCGCGCATCCCTCGTCGTACTTGCGCTTTCCCACCACAGCGGCCAGCCTACCAGCCACAATAGGTCAGTTGGATCCGATAGTTGGAATTACCTATTAGTTAGTTGTAAAGTCCGACTCGCGGTCTTCTTCCGGTGGTATCGACACTGCCGGGGCCGTGCCCTCGATATCGAGACAAAGGAGATTCGAGCCATGCCGCAATTTTTCATCGAAGCCCCGGCAGGGATTCAGCACGACGCCAAGCGGACGATGATGCAGGACATCACCGCCGCGATCGACGAGGCCTACCACATTCCGGACGTGCGAATCTGGCTGCGGGAATACCACCCTGACAACGTCGCCCAGGACGGCCAAGTCAATGCCGAGGCGATCAGACCGGTGTGTTTTCTCGAAGCACCGCAACTGTCCAGCCTTGACGCCAAGCGCAAGATGGCCGAAAAGATCCTCACCGCTGTCGGCGATGCCTACGACGGCATCGCCAACACCGCCGAGACGCGGATCCTGATGAACCACTACCCGCTGGAGAACGCGGGAGTTGCCGGCCGGCTGCAGTCTGACGACCCCCAGCTTGTCGAGGCCATGAAGCAACTCAATCGCTGAACGCGGCCACGGCGACGACCGCACTGAACCGCTCTCGGGAGGGTGCCTGCAGCGCATCCTCCCGAGACGAAGACTCGCGGCGAGTACTAGTTCGCCTCCCGGGGCACCCGCACGGCGATCGTCATCGCCGGTAGGCCCGCCGCCAGCACCGCGCATAGGCCACCCATCCCGGCCCGGTCGGTCCCGAACACGTCGATGAAGGTGAAGAACATCAACGGGGCCATGAACGACGCCGCGCGCCCCGCAGTGGTGTAGAGGCCGAAGGCCACGCCTTCCTTGCCCTCCGCGGACATTCGCAGCATCAACGCCCGCGCAGATGCCAAGGTGGGGCCGACGAACAGGCACAGCAGCAGCCCGCAGATCCAGAACGCCGGCACACCGGAGAGCGTGAGCAGGACCAGTCCGACGACGATCATCGCGGCGAGCGAGCCGACGATCACGGGTTTGGAGCCCACTCGGTCATCGAGCAGGCCACCATGGTCGTCGGCGTAGCTTTGAACAGGGTTACGACCCAGCGAAGGGTGAGATCGGTGCGATGGTGGGTGTGGCTGACCGACGTCGCGGTGATCGCCGCTCTCGCAGGGTGCGCGACATCAACGCAGTCAGGTGATTTGCCGCTGCGACTGGTGTCTGAGACGCCACTATCGGGTGGCCCAGTTCGCTTCGACTACACCGCGCTCGACGTCGCGCGGGGACGTCTCTTCATCGCCCACATGGGCGCGGGTGAACTCATCGACGTTGACGTACGCGCACACAAGGTGGTGCGGACGGTGCCGAATTTGCCTGACGTCCATGGGGTGATCGCTGTTCCCGACAAGCATCGGGTCTACGCCACCGCGACCGGAAACAACCAGGTGGTCGCCATCGACGAAGACTCCGGCCAAGTCGTGTTCCGCGCCCCGACCGACACCTATCCCGACGGATTGGCCTATGACCCCGTTAGGCGCACTGTGTGGACGACCAACGAGAGTGCGGGCACCGCAACAGTGATCAACGCCGACAGCGGCGCAGTACGCACAACCGTTCCGCTGGGCGGCGAAGTGGGCAACGTCGTCTACGACCCGCCCACCGACCGGATGGTGGTCGCGGTGCAAGGCCGTAACGACCTGGCCATCATCGACCCTGTCAGTTTCACTGTGACGCAACGCATTCCCACACCGGGCTGCGACCACCCGCACGGTCAGGCTCTCGACGTGACCGATCAGGTGATGTTCGTCGGCTGCGAAGCCAACGCCACCATGGTCACAGTTGACCTGGCCAACCGAAACGTGATCGACCACCACGGAGTCGGCCAGACTCCCGATGTGTTGGCCTATGACCCTGGCGCTAACCGTGTCTATGTCGCCGCCGAAAGCGGGTGGGTCAGCATTTTCGACCAGGACCACGGCCATCTGACGCTCCGCGGTTCGGCGCATCTCGCGGATGGGGCGCATTCGTTCGCTCTGGACCCCACCACGCACCACAGCTACATTCCAATCCCCCAGGGTCGCAACGGTTCACCTGCGTTGTGGGAGTACGAACCCACCTGATGATGCTTGAGCCGGGATGGCAGGCAGTCACCGAAAGAATCGAAGGCTGGCTCGCTGATGAGGGACTCTGACACCGAGTTTTGAAATCCAGTACGCCGTCGTGTCGCGACCGTGTTGACGGAACTCAGCCGAGGGCTCAAACCCCACGTTCAATCCACGGATTTCAACAACCACGAAACTTCAGCTTCCTGTCAATCGGGTGTCGAATGCCGACCCTGCCGGGTCATAACCCCGCGATACCCGCCCCGAGTAGCACGCACCCAACCGCGACAAGCACAGCAGCCACGCCACGGCGGCGACGCGATTGGATCCAGTCGTTGAGTGAAGTCATCAACGCCCGCGTCCTGTCCGGCGCCAACAAGTAGGCGACGAGGGGCATCTCCACGAGCGTGAACGCGACGGCGTTGAAGACCAACAGCGCTCCGACCTGCGTCGATCGTGCGGCGCCGGAAGCGACGATGACGGCAAGAACCGCAAGGTAGTCGATGGAAGGCAGCGCGATCCCCAGGCCCGCCACTCCGGCCACCCACAGGGACGGGCCGAACGCAAGGCCTCGTGCTCGCGCTGGCAGTTTGGGCGCAGGCACAACCCCTGTGGCCAGCAGGGCAGCCACCAGCAGCGCCAGGGCGCCGATCACGATCTGAACCTTCGGCACGGTGAAGTGCG
>JAVXWV010000843.1:0-9980 GCA_032230775.1 Mycobacterium sp.
ATTCCCTAACCCTGGGTCGAGAGTGGGCGGGCGCCAAACTCGATGCCGAACTGCGAAATCCCCCGTCAGGCGGCCGGTGAGCAGACCGGGTGGCTTCCCCGGCGGATAGGAAACTCTTCCCTTTTGAGGAGTGGAATCTGGCTTCCCGGCGATTACGAAACCACCGCTTGACCAGCAGCATTAATCCCAAGCAGCACGCAGCAACCAGACCTTCTCAAGGAGCCCCAAATGAACGCAACCCACCGCCCGATCCTCCGTTGGCTTACCACTCAGCTCGCCTCCTACCTGGAGGTTCCGGCAACCACCATCAGCCCTATGGTTCCCCTCGCCGAAATGGGCGTTGACTCGGTGCACGCAATCAGCCTTGTCGGCGACGTCGAACTGCATTTCGACATCGACGTCGACCCGACGATGATCTTCGACTACCCCACCCTCTCCGGCATCGCCGAATTCATCAGCACCGCGGTCGCCGAGCAGCAGCAGGCGGCGTAAACGGGGGTCCGTCGCTCCGCCGTTCCGATCACAGCCGTCGCACAGGCCAGTACCATCAACGCATCGGTTTGCTGAGATCGCCGGCCGTGGGTCGGGTGTCGTCCAGATCCGATCGATAAGGAGATCAGTCAACATCATTCCGCGACCTAGTCCCGGCCCGGCGTAGTTCGCCAGACAGGATTCAGCCATGGGGGGCGTTACACATCATGAGTGACAGCGGAAACCGGTTGATGCCTCGCATTGGGGAGAAAGACCTTGTTTCGCACGTACGGTCGCAATTCCAGGTCCACGCCGATACCCGCTGTTTCACGTTCCTGAACGAGTCCGGACGACATCTCGTCCCCGAAGTGACGAGTTTCGGCGACCTCGACCGCGATGCGCGCGAGGTCGCCGCCTGGCTGAGTTCACAACCGGGGGCAAAGCGACCGGTGCTGCTTTTGTTCGAGCCGGGTCTCGCCTTCTGGCGGGCGTTCCTTGGCTGCCTCTATGCCGGAGTCATCGCCGTGCCCACGCCGCTGCCCGTCGATGAGCGGAGCATGAAGCGCGTCGCCAGGATCCTCCGCGACGCAGACAGCAGCTTGGCATTGACGACCGAGAAGCTGCGCGGCCTGCTCACCGCGGGTATCGAGGGACTCGATCTCGGGCGCCCGCTTTGGTGCGTGGCCACCGACGACGCGCCGCTTGCCGATGCGGACTCGTGGACGATGCCGGACCTCACCCCGGACACCATCGCCTTCCTGCAGTACACGTCGGGCTCGACCGGCGACCCCAAGGGCGTCGCCGTCACCCACGGCAACGTGCGGCACAACACCGCGGCCATCACTGAAGCCCTCGGTATGAGCGCCGAGTCGATTGTCGTCGGCTGGATTCCGCACTTCCACGACATGGGCCTCCTCGGCGTGCTGGCCTCTTTCGTCACCAGCGCGAACGTCGTCGCGATGTCGCCGCTGGCCTTCCTGAAGCAACCGGTCCGGCTGCTCAAGGCGATCAGCGACTACCGCGGAACTACTAGCCCCGCACCGAATTTCTCCTACAACCTGATCGTGCGCCGGGTTACTCCCGAGCAACTGGCCGGCCTCGACCTTTCGACCTGGCAGGTGGCGCTCAACGGTGCCGAGCCGGTTCGCCGTCGCACCATCGAGCGGATCCAGGAAACCCTTGGCCCGGCCGGATTCGCGCCGTCGGCAATGCGTCCCGCCTACGGCATGGCTGAGGTGACACTGCTGGCTACAGCCAGCCGTGGCGTGCAGCGCTACCTCGACGCCGACGCCGAGGCGCTCGAGCAGAACCAATACCTGCCCGCACAGGGCCGCGCGGTGAGCCTTGTGAGTTCCGGCGTACCGGGGCTCGGCATCGAGGTGCAGATCGTCGACCCCGAAACCTTAAACGTGCTGGCCGAAGACCAGGTCGGCGAGATCTGGCTGCGCAGTCCCAGCGTGGCCAGGGGCTACCACAACCGTCCCGCGGAGACGCTCGAACAGTTTCGAGCCGAGACTTCCGACGGCGAAGGGCCCTATCTGCGGACCGGCGACCTCGGACTCCTCCACGAGGGCGAGCTCTACGTCACCGGCCGGCGCAAAGACCTGATAATCGCCAATGGCCGCAACCTGTACCCGCAGGACATCGAAGAATTCGTCCAGGAGGTGCACCCGGCCGTGGCCGGTTCACGCGGGTGCGCAGTATCGGTCGACGTTGACGACGCCGAACGCCTGGTCCTGATCCAAGCCATCAAGATCGAGTTGCTCGGTGACATGACCTGCGACGGACTCGCCGCCGTCGTCAAGACCGCCGTCGCGCGCGCCTTCGAGGTTCCCACCCCCAGCGTGGTGTTCGTCAACCGCGCCGGAATTCACCTCACCACCAGCGGAAAGGTGCAACGCGCATCGATGAGGGCTGCGTTCCTGAAAGGTGAGCTCACCGACGTAGTCCACCAGGAACTCAGATGACCGCCAATGCGATCGTGCGGCCCGGCATCGGGAAGAACCTCGGGTCACACCTGCGGTCGCAATTCGAGATCCACGCCGATGACCGCTGTTTCACGTTTCTTTACGAGTCCCAACGGGACCTCGTCGAGGATGTAGTCACCTTCCGCGAGCTCGACCGTAGTGCACGCGAGATCGCCGCCTGGCTGGCTTCACGACCGGAGGCCGACCGTCCGGTGCTGCTGTTGTTCGAGCCCGGCATCGACTTCTGGCGCGCGTTCATCGGCTGCCTCTACGCCGGAGTCATCGCGATACCCGCGCCGCTGCCCCACGATCAGCGGAGCATGGGGCGTGTCGCCGGGATACTCCGCGATGCCGACAGCAACCTGGCACTGACTACGACGAAGCTTCTCGACCTGCTCGGCGCCGGCATCGAGGGACTAGGCCTCGCACGCCCGATCCTGTGCGTGCCCATCGACGATTCACCGGTCGCCGACGCGGACGCGGACGCGTGGACACTCCCGCACATCAGCGCGGACACCGTGGCCTTCCTGCAGTACACCTCCGGCTCGACCGGCGACCCCAAGGGCGTCGCGGTCACCCACGGCAACGTGCTAAGTAATGAGGCCACGATCTCCGAAGTGCTTTCGGTGAACGCCGACTCGGTGCTCGTCGGCTGGATCCCGCACTTCCACGACATGGGCCTCATTGGCCAGCTACTGGCGTTCTACACCGGCGCGAACCTCATCACGATGTCGCCGATGGCGTTTCTGAAGCGGCCAGTGCGGTTGCTCAGGGCGGTCAGCGACTATCGCGGAACCCACTCTGCCGCACCGAACTTCGCTTACTACCTGATCGTACGGCGTGTCACTCCAGAGCAACTCACCGACCTCGACCTCTCCACCTGGGAAGTCGCGCTCAACGGTGCCGAGCCGGTTCGCCGTGCCACCATGGAGCGGATCAAAGACTTGCTTGCTCCGGCCGGATTGGCGCCGTCGGCAATGAGACCCGCGTACGGCATGGCCGAAGTGACACTGATGGCCACGGTCAGCCGTGGCGTCCAGCGCTACCTCGACGCCGACGCCGACGCGCTCGAACAGGACCGCTATACGCCCGCGAAGGGCCGCGCGGTCAGCCTCGCCAGTTCCGGTGAGCCAGGCCCCGGTGTCGACGTGCGAATCGTCGACCCCGAAACCCTGCACACGCTTCCCGACGACCTCGTCGGCGAGATCTGGCTACGCAGCGCAAGCGTGGCCAGCGGCTACCACAACCGCCCCACGGAGACGGCCGAGCAATTTCGCGCCCACACCTCCGACGGCGACGGCCCCTACCTGCGCACCGGCGACCTCGGGCTGCTCCACGAGGGCGATCTCTACGTCACGGGCCGCCGCAAGGACCTGCTCATCGTCAACGGCCGCAACCTGTACCCCCACGACATCGAAGAGTTCGTGCAGGATGTACACCCGGCGTTGGCCGACTCACACGGAGTCGCAGTTTCGGTCGACGTCAACGACGCCGAATCCCTCGTCTGATCCAGGCCGTCAAGCATCGCTTGCTGGGCGACATGAGCTACGGCCAGCTCGCCGCGACGGTGAAAGGCGCCGTCTCGCGCGGCTTCGAGGTCCCGGCCCCGGGCGTGGTGTTTGTCAACCGCGGCGGAATCCACCTCACCACCAGCGGAAAGGTGCAGCGCGCATCGATGCGGGCCGCATTCCTGAAGGGCGAACTCACCGACGTCGTCCACGAGGAGCCCGCCAGATGACCGACATCGCCGTCGTCGGCCTCGACTGCCGCTTCCCGAAGGCAGACGATCCCGCCGCGCTGTGGAAACTGCTGCTCGACGGAGCAGACGGAATCGACGAGATCCCCGCCGAGCGGTGGAACGCGGCCGAACTGCATGACGACGGCGCCGTCAACCACCGGGCCGGCGGGCTGATAAGCGACGCCGATGCGTTCGACAACGATTTCTTCGGCATAGCGCCGCGCGAGGCGGAGGCGATGGACCCGCAGCAGCGCCTGCTCCTGCAGACGGCGTGGCGCGCGCTGGAGAACGCCACACTCGACCCGCGCGGGCAGGGCGGTTCCAACACCGGGGTGTTCGTGGGTGTGATGGCCAATGAATGGGCGCATCTGCACATGAACGACTATCGCGCTATCACCCCGCAGGACGGTTCGGGCAACGGCTACTTCATGACCGCGAACCGGCTCTCCTACCAACTGGATTTCAAAGGCCCGAGCCTCGCCGTGGACACCGCCTGCTCCTCGTCGCTGGTCGCAGCGCATCTGGCCGTGCAGGCGCTGCGCAATGCGGAATGCGACCAGGCGGTCGCCGCAGGCGTCAACCTCACACTGACCCCCGCCCTGAACGTCTTCTATACGAAGGCAGGCTTGGCGGCCCCGGACGGGCGCTGTAAACCGTTCAGCGGCAAGGCCGATGGAATCGGTCGAGGCGAGGGCGTTGCCGTCGTCGTTCTGCGCCGGCTGGACGACGCGGTGGCCGCGGGCCTGCCGATCTACGCCGTGATCAAAGGCAGCGCGGTCAACAGCGACGGCCGCAGCAACGGCATTACTGCGCCGAACCGCTGGGCGCAGCAGCAGGTCGCCGCCACGGCGACCCAGGCCGCCGGGATCGTGCCCGAGCAGATCAGCTTCATCGAGGCACACGGCACCGGCACCCTCCTTGGCGACATGATCGAGGCGAAAGCCCTTGCGCACGCCCATCGTTCGCGCCGCGACACACCGTGCGCGATCGGATCGATCAAGGGCAACCTCGGCCACACCGAGGGCGCAGCCGGTATCGCCGGCCTGATCAAGGTCGTGCTCAGCCTGCACCATCGAGTGGTACCGCCATCCCGCTTCGCCGAAACGGAGAACGAACAGCTTCGGCTCGCTGACGGCGGACTGCGGATGCTGTCCGAACCGATGGACCTGCCGCCACAAACCGTTCACGCCGGTGTCTCCAGCTTCGGCATCGGTGGCACAAACTGTCACATGGTGCTCGCCAGTGCCCCGGCGACCGACCCCGCACCGACGGCCACCGGCAACGGTGTCCTTACCTTGTCGGCGGACTCTCCAGAGAGTCTGCGCTACAACGCTTTACAGCTAGCGCGTGATTTCGAGAACAGCGACGCACCTCTAGCGCAGCTGTGTTGGTCGACGAATCGGATCAAGGCCTCCGGCAAGGCACGGCTGGCGATCGTCACCGGCGAGCGCGCCGAGGCCGTCGCGGCGCTACGCGGTGACTTCGAGACGGGCACGGCTGCGGGAATGTCGACAGGCTGGCTGTTCAGTGGCCAAGGCACGCAGTTTCCCGGCATGGCGACGGCTCTGTACGAAAGCAGCGCGGTGTTCCGCGAGGCGTTCGACGAGGTCGACGCGGCGATGGCGCCGCACCTTAATGCGCGGATCCGCGACGTCATGAACGACGAAGCCGTCGATCGCACCGGGTTCGCTCAGCCCGCGATCTTCGCGCTGCAATATGCGCAGGCGCAAGCACTGCTTCGGCTCGGTGCTGAACCGGCCTGGCTGCTCGGGCACAGCATTGGCGAGTACGCCGCGGCCGCCATCGCTGAGGTGCTAAGCCTCGACGATGCCTGTCGGCTGGTCGTCGCCCGCGGCCGTCTCATGCAACAGCTGCCCGCTGGCGGGGGCATGCTGGCGGTCCGTGCGAATGTCGGCGACGTGTCCGGGTTCCCCCTCGACCTCGCGGCGGTGAACGGCCCGAGCGAAATCGTGCTGTCTGGTGCGACGGAAGCCATCGAAGACGCCGCGCGCACCCTGGAACAAGCGGGGATCACCGTCCGTCAGCTCAACGTGTCGCACGCATTCCACTCGCAGCTCATGGAGCCGATGACAGCTGCGTTCGCCTCGATAGCCGCGGAATGCTCCTACGAACTGCCCGCGTTCCCGATCTTCTCCACAATGCATGGCCGCCTGCTCGGCGATGACGAACCGATGGACGCGGACTACTGGACTGCCCACGTTCGCGCAACCGTTCGGTTCGCCGACGCAGCAGCCCAAGCGATGCAGGCCGAACCGACCCACCTCGTCGAGTTCGGCGCCAAGCGCACACTCGGGCCGATGATCACTCGATCGCACGAGGGTGCGCCCCCTGCACTGAACGTCGCGACGGATCTGACCGGAACTGTCGCCGCGCTCTATCGCGACGGATTGAACCCCGACTGGAACCTGCTCTACCCCACCGAAGCTCGGGCGGCTCACCGGCTCAGCAGCTACTCGTTCAGCACCGCCAATCGGTTCTGGATCAAGGAGGGTGCTGCGCCGACCGCGGTTACCACGACCACGGTTGCGGCTACCGACTCAACGAAGGATTCGACGATGGACAATCTCATCGCGCTGTTCCGCGAACAGGCGGCGGTGCTCGCCGCATACGGGCAGGGCAGTCTGCCGACCAGCTCAACGGACAACGCACCGGTTGAGGCTGCGCTGCAAGCAAATCCGACCGCTGACACGACCGCGATCGTGCGCGCTGAGATCGCGCGCGTCAGTGGATTCCCCGAAAAGAACCTTCGCGTGACCCAGACCATCGCAGGCGACCTTGGCTTCGACTCGATCATGGTCGCCGACGTGTTCAGCGGGCTCACCCGCAAGATCCCTGGGGTCACGATCGACCCGGCGGGGTTCAACCCCGACACCACGATCGCTGACGTGATCGGCATGGCGGGCGGGCACGTACAAGAGTCCGCACCAGGGAAAGGCGCTGAGGCGCAGGCAGTTACCCCACAGTTCCGGATCGCCGAGTTCGAGGAAGTCAAGGCGCTGGCCGACCGGTTCACCCTCCTCGAGGCGGTCGGCATCGCGAACCCCTATTTCCTGGTCAACGACGGCGTCACCCGCGACACCTCGACCATCAACGGCGCCGAGGTGATCAACTTCTCCAGCTACAACTACCTGGGCATGTCTGGCCACCCCGCGGTGTCCGAGGCGGTGTCGGATGCGGTGCGCCGATGGGGCAGCTCGTGCTCGGCGTCGCGCCCGATCTCCGGTGAGAAGCCCGTCCACCGCGAGCTGGAGCTCGAGCTGGCGAAGCTGCTCGGCACCGAGGATGCGATCGCTCTGGTCAGCGGACACGCCACCAACGTTACGGTGATCGGGCACCTGCTCGGCGACGGAGACCTGGTGATCCACGACAGCCTCGCGCACGACAGCATCATGCAAGGCTGCATGCTCTCCGGCGCCACACGCCGGCCGTTCCCGCACAACGACCACGCCGCACTCGACGAGCTGCTCACCAACATTCGCCACCAGTACCGCCGGGTGCTGATCATCATCGAGGGCATCTACAGCCAGGACGGTGACATCCCCGATCTGCCCGCCTTCATCGAGGTCAAGCGCAAGCACCACGCGCTGCTCATGATCGACGAGGCACACAGCATCGGCGTGCTCGGCGAAACCGGTGGCGGCATAGGCGAACACTTCGGCGTGGACCGCACCGATGTCGAGCTGTGGTCGGGGACGATGTCGAAGTCACTGGCCGGCTGCGGCGGCTACGTCGGCGGCAGCCGGGAGCTCGTCGAGTTCCTCAAGTACACGACGCCGGGCTTCGTCTACAGCGTCGGCATGCCCCCACCCACCGCGGCGGCATCGCTCGCGGCGATCCGCACGATCCGCAGCGAGCCAGAGCACCTGCGGCGGCTTCGCACGCTGTCCGCACTGTTCCTGGCGCTGGCCCGCGAGGCCGGCCTCGACACCGGCGACAGCGACGGCACACCGGTCATCCCATGCATCGTGGGCAGCTCGGCCACGGCACTCAAGTTGTCCAACGCGCTGCTGGGACGCGGCATCAACGCCAACCCGATCATCTACCCGGCCGTCCCGGAAGACAAAGCGCGGCTGCGTTTCTTCGTTACCAGCTGTCATTCGGAGGAGCAGATTCGGTACACAGTGAAAGCGCTTGCCGAGGAGCTTGAGCTCCTCACGGAAGCCTCTTGAAGGCTCGTGAAACGTGCGGCTGTTCTGCTTCCATCACGCCGGCGGCAGCGGGGCGATGTTCAACGGCTGGAACAAGGCACTCGGTCCAGCCGTCGACGTAGTCCCCGTAGAGATTCTCAACCGAGAGCGATTCGCCACGCTGCGCCAACTCGTGGACGAGGTCGGCGAACAACTGCGATCGGCACTTGACGGTCCGCATGTGTTCTTCGGCCACAGCTTCGGCGCACTGCTTGCATACAGGTTGGCGTGCCTGCGCGCGGCATCGGGTTCTTCATCGCCGCGCGCACTGATGGTGTCTTCCTTTGCGCCACCCCATCTTCCGGCACCGATACCTGCGGTGGACCACCTTGACGATCACCAACTGACGGCGCTGCTGTCCGATTTGGGCGGCATCGCCCCGGAACTCGCCGAATGGCCAGCTCTGCGTGACAGAGCGGTCGCGGCGGCTCGAATCGACCTGCGTTTGTGCACGACGGATGAGGAAGCGGCACCGGTGGCGCTGTCCTGCCCGATCCACGCCTTCGGCGGCAGCGACGACCCATTGGTGGCCGAATCCGATTTGTACGAATGGCGTTCGCGGACAACGGGCGAGTTTTCTGTGCATGTTCTACAGGGCGGCCACTTCTATCTCAGCGACGGGCCGCACTTGTTCGCCACTCTGCAACCCCTGTTGTCCAGACTTCCCGCCGTGATCGAAAAATGCTGAGCCGGTTGGCCGGATTCACGGTGCGGCGGCCGAAGGTGATCCTCACCGCCGTCCTGGCTTTGATGGGCATCGGCATCGTCTTCGGCGGCGCGGTTACCCAGAAGCTTGGCGTCGGTGGTTTCACCGACCCTGCCGCGGAGTCGGAACAAGTCGCTGACTTCCTCGACCAGAACTTCCCCACGACGCCAAACCTGGTGTTACAAGTCGTCGCCCGGAGTGGCGCTGTCAAGAATTCCGATGTCGTGGCCGCCGCGGACCGGGTGCGGCAGCTCGTCGAGGCCGAACCGGCAGCGAAGGTGGTCGGATCGTTCAGCCAGGCCGCAGACCTACGCAGTAGAGACGGGCGCTCCGGTCTCATCCTCGTACACGTGGGCGGGACCCTGGACGAGGCCACAAAGACGGCGATCCGGATCATCGACACGCTGCCCACCGACGATCGCGCCGTCGACCTGCGAGCAGGCGGCCCCCTGGGCGTATCTGTGGAGATCGAGGACCGGGTCAATCACGATCTCGTCATCAGCGAGAGCATCGCGCTGCCCATCTTGCTCGCCGTGCTCGTGATTGTCTTCGGCGGTCTCGTTGCCGCCCTCCTGCCCCTCGCCATCGGGATCACGTCGATCGTCTTGACACTGCTGGTGTTGGCAATCATGGTCAGCATCACCGATGTGTCGGTGCACGCGCTCACTGTCGCGACGGCGTTCGGCCTCGGGTTGTCCATCGACTTCGGCTTGTTGATGGTGTCGCGATTCCGTGAAGAACTCGCCAAGGGCAAGGACCATCCGTCGGCAATCATCGCGACCGTCACGACCGCCGGTCGAACAATCATCTTCAGCGCCGCGACTGTCACCTTGGCCATGTCCGGACTTCTGGTGTTCCCCACCTACTTTCTTCGGTCGACCGCCATCACC
>JAVXWV010000866.1:0-2556 GCA_032230775.1 Mycobacterium sp.
TGCGGTCTCCGAACGAGACTCGTACGCCAACCTCGCCCTGCCCGCGCTGCTGCGCGAACGCGGAATCTCAGGCCGCGACGCGGCGTTCGCGACCGAGCTGACGTACGGCACCTGTCGCACCCGTGGCCTGCTCGACGCGGTCATCAGCGCGGCCGCGGGTCGACCGCCCGAGCAGATTGATCCGGTTCTGTTGGATTTGCTAAGGCTCGGCGCATACCAGCTTCTGCGCACCCGGGTTGAACAGCACGCCGCGGTGTCTACCACCGTTGAGCAGGCGGGCATCGAATTCGATACTGCGCGAGCCGGTTTCGTCAACGGTGTGCTGCGCACCATCTCCCGGCGCGACGAACAGTCCTGGGTCGAGGACCTCGCCCCGCCTGCCGCGAGCGACCCGGTCGGGCACGCCGCATTCGTACACGCTCATCCCCGCTGGATCGCTCAGGCCTTCGCCGATGCCCTCGGTGCGGATGCCGGCCAGCTGGACGCGCTGCTGGCCACCGACGACGAACGCCCCTCGGTGCATCTCGCCGCACGGCCCGGCGTGCTGACCGCCGACCAGCTGGCCAGCCAGGTCGACGGCGCGGTCGGGCGCTACTCGCCGTACGCCGTCTACCTGCCCGGCGGCGACCCCGGCCGGCTGGAGGCCGTCCGCGACGGCGTGGCGCTGGTGCAGGACGAGGGCAGCCAGCTGGTGGCGCGGGCGTTGACGCTGGCAGAGCTGGATGGCCCCGACACGGGCCGATGGCTGGACCTGTGTGCAGGCCCGGGAGGCAAGACAGCGATGCTGGCCGCGCTTGTTGGTGATGGCCGCGTCACCGCGCTCGAACCCACCGAACGGCGCGCCGAGTTCGTGGAGCAGAACACCCGTGGCCTGCCGGTCGATGTGTTGCGCGTCGACGGCCGTGACCCCGGCATCGAACCGGGCTTCGATCGGGTGCTCGTCGACGCGCCGTGCACGGGGCTTGGTGCGCTGCGGCGCAGGCCGGAAGCCCGGTGGCGACGTCAGCCCGCCGACGTTCCGCAGCTGGTCAAGCTGCAACGCGAGCTGCTGGCCTCCGCGATCCGGCTGACCCGTCCGGGCGGTGTGGTGCTTTACGCGACGTGCTCGCCGCACCTGGCCGAAACCGTCGGGGTCGTCGCCGACGCGCTGCGCCGCCACCCGGTCACGGCCATGGACACCCGCGCACTGTTCGATCCGGTGAACGATCTCGGCGGCGGGCCATACGTGCAGCTTTGGCCGCACCGGCACGGCACCGATGCGATGTTCGCGGCGGCTCTCAAAGTAGTGTGATCGCCATGGCAGGACCGCTGATCGCGCCGTCGATCCTGGCCGCTGACTTCGCCGAGCTCGGGGACGAAGCCGCCGCGGTGACCGGCGCCGACTGGTTGCACGTCGACGTCATGGACAACCACTTCGTGCCCAACCTGACCATCGGGCTGCCCGTCGTGGAGGCTTTGCTCAAGAGAACCGACATCCCGATGGACTGCCATCTGATGATCGACAACCCCGACCGCTGGGCGCCGCCGTACGCCGAGGCGGGCGTCTACAACGTCACCTTTCACGCCGAGGCCACCGACAACCCCGTCGGCGTGGCCAGGGACATCCGGGCCGCAGGCGCGAAGGCGGGGCTGTCCGTCAAGCCGGGCACACCGATCGAGCCCTACCTGGAGATCCTGCGCGAGTTCGACACAATGCTGATCATGTCGGTGGAACCCGGCTTCGGCGGACAGAAGTTCATCCCCGAAGTGCTGGCGAAGGTCGGCATCGTGCGCCGATTGGTTGACTCGGGCGAGCTGACCGTCGTGGTCGAAATCGACGGCGGCATCAACGAAGACACGATCGAAGAGGCGGCGCTGGCCGGGGTGGACTGCTTCGTCGCGGGTTCGGCCGTCTACGGCGCGCAGGATCCGGCCGCGGCGGTGGAATCGTTGCGCAGGCAGGCCGCCTCGGCGTCCAAGCATCTGCGGCTTTGACGTCCTCCCCGGACTGAAGTCCTGGGATTCCAACCCCCATCCCATCGATTCACACGGCAGGAGTAGCGAGTTGGGGTTCACGGTTCGCAGACCGCCCATCGGCGAGGTCTCCCCGTGCGGTCACCGCCCGTCCGGCGGCGATGTTGCGTGCAGCGTTGACGTCGGCGTTGCACCGACCGGCATTGCAGGCTTGGCACTCGAAGACCGCTTGGCTCTTGCGGTTTCCGGGTGCGACGTGCCCGCAAGCGGAGCATCGTTGCGACGTGTACGCGGCCGGGACCCGTTCGACCCGACCGCAAGCCTTGTGTTGCAAGCGTGTGACGAGCTGGCCCCAGCCACTTCGGCCGATGGCGCGGTTGAGCCCACGCTTCTGGGCAACTCGAGTGCCGGGTTGCTCGACGGTGCCGCGCGCGGAGCGGGTCATCTTCCGAATGTCGAGGTCCTCGACTCTGATCACGTCGAACCGCCGGGCGAGGTCGGTGGTGGTTTTCTCCACCCAATCCTTGCGCCGATCTCTTTCGCGGGCTTTGAGCTTGGCGATCGCCCGTTTCGTCTTCTCGCGGCGGTGGGAGCCACGCGTGC
>JAVXWV010000908.1:0-6247 GCA_032230775.1 Mycobacterium sp.
GGTCGCCGTTCTTGGATTGGGTTTCGACCAGCTCTGGTAGCACGCCCTGCCTGCGAACTCCACCACCGCGGGACCACCGTCGGCGTCGGTGCTCCACGGCACGTCCGGAGGCGCCAAGAAGTCGGTCTTGGCGATCAGCTGCACGCGCAGCGGCGCGGTCTCGGCCACGAAGTCACAGTATCTGGCGACGTTGTCGACCTACGCACCGCTTCACCTGCTACGTTTCCAGGCCGTGGGGGCCCAAGGAACGTCCTGCGAGCTATGGCTGCAGTTCGACTTCTCTCAGGCTGCCGGAAATTACTCCCAGCTATCCGGCGTGCTGGCCGGGATGGCGTTTCTCGCCATCCTGATTGTCGTCAATCGCCAGCACCGGCGGGGCACTGCGAGCGATGCGGCCCGCGAGTACGAACAGGACAACCGCTTTGTCACAGCGCTGGCATGTGCGTTCCTCGGCCTGATCACGGCCGCGGCACTCTTCGCGCTGCTATCCGGGGAGGAGGGTTGCGCGCTAATCAGCGGCCGAGCGCTGTCCAAGGAAGTGCTTGCCGGTGTGGCGTTCTTCTTCTCGGTCTACACGCTGCTTTTCGGTGCGGTGCAAGTCGTTTCGGCGGCAGCCATGGGCGCGCACCTTCGATTCATCGTCGCCGTGCTCACGCCTCCAGTGGTGTTGGCATTCATCGTCACCAGCCTCGACGACCTCGCTTTGTCGTTGGCAAACGCACCGGATCGACCGGCGCAACCCCACGGACCGTTGCTGCCAGGCTGGACGGATAGCAGCGCATCGTTGTGGAACTTCGCCCACAGCGTGCTGACCTGGTTGATACCGACGGTGTTCGCGGTCTGCTTGGCGGTTTGGTTGGCCGGTTTTCGGTGGCGGCGGGCCGGTGACAGCCCTGGCCGTATCGGGTCTGCGCTGACAAGAATTGTCTCGGGTGCGTTGATCTACCTGCCGTACGCTAGCCTCGCGCTGGTCGCGTACGTAGTGTGGCGGACGGCGGTGCTATCGCGACTCCAGCCCGGTGCCCACATCGGGGCAGGTCAGGCAAAGGTGCTCGTGTTGGTCTGCACCGTCGTGGTCGTCCTACAGAGCGTCAGTCTTTCGCTCGCCCGCGGGGACGATCGTCCGCCCGATTTCGCCGACGTCAGTCGATGACCACGCCGGCGCGGTGCATAGCAGTGGTGATGAGCTCGAAGTCGATCTCGCCGTGATGGCGCGCCAGTTCGTCGGCATCGTCCCCGCGGCCGTCGGCAATCGCTTGCACCAACTGCTCGTGCTCGTGCAGAGCCCGTAATTCCATGCTGCGCATGGTCGATGGCTCACCCCAGAGATGCGCAGGGGAACCGATGCTCACCGTCGCCTTCAGATCGAGCAGCACCTGCTTGAGGACATCGTTGTGGGCGGCGTCCATGATCGCCAGGTGAAACCGGCTGTCGGCCTGCTGCGCATCCAGGCCGCTTTCGGCGGTTCGGTAGGCCTCGAAACTCGCCTGCAGCACGGACACGTCGTGTTCGGAGCGGGAGTCCGCGGCGGCACGGCACACGGTGCCCTGTAGTCGGCAGATCGCATCGCATCGGTCCCGGAGGTCGTCAAGTCGAGCCCGCAGCGTGCGACCCACCACATCGGTGGACGACTCCGGCCATTGGTCGAGCACGTAGGAGCCGCCGCCGCGCCCTCTGCGGGTCTGCAGCAGTCCCCGCTCGACAAGCCGGGCCAGCGCTGCCCGCACCGTCATGCGACCCGCACCCAGCGACGCGGCGAGGTCGCGCTCGACCGGCAGCCGAGCGCCGGGCAGGTATTCACCGATCGCGATCGCAGTGATCAGCCGATCGGCGATCTCATCCACCCGGGATGAGGTGTCAAGCTGCTGTTGGAGCAGCCCCGTCGTTGCGGGTGCACCGATGTGCGCCATGCCCTGAATGTTAAATCCTGATCAATGGTCTTGTCATGAGACCTTTACGGGTCCATGCTGAGATTCATGACGTCTACGACCCGGCTGGTGCCGTTCCGTGGCCACGAAACCTGGGTGCGAATCACCGCGTCCGACGATGCGCGGACTGGCGCACTCCCCCTGTTCGTCCTGCATGGCGGCCCCGGCATGGCGCACAACTACGTGAGCAACATTGCCGCACTTGCCGAAGAAACCGGGCGAATGGTCATCCACTACGACCAGATCGGCTGCGGCAACAGCACACACCTGCCCGACGCACCCGCCGATTTCTGGACACCGGATCTGTTCGTCGACGAGTTCCACACGGTGCGTGATGCTCTAGACATCGACGAGTACCACCTGCTCGGCCAGTCCTGGGGCGGCATGCTCGGCGCGGAGATCGCGGTGCGCCAACCAGCCGGTCTTGCGTCACTGGCGATCTGCAATTCCCCCGCATCGATGGAGCTTTGGATGGCAGGCTGCGCCGAGCTGCGCGCCCAGCTGCCACCGGATGTCCAGGCCGCACTGACCCGGCACGAGGAAGCGGACACCGTCACCGACCCGGAGTACCTGGAGGCAACTAACGAGTTCTACGAGCGCCACCTGTGTCGTGTCGTCCCCATGCCTCAAGACCTGATCGACACCATCACGCAGATGGAGGCAGAGCCGACCGTCTACTACACGATGAACGGTCGCAACGAGTTTCACGTCCTGGGCACGCTGCGCGGGTGGAGCATCATCGATCGGCTGCCGCAGATCACCGCACCGACGCTGGTCATCGCCGGTGAGTTCGACGAGGCCACACCGGCCGCCTGGCAGCCGTACGTCGAGCACATCGCCGACGCGCAGAGCCACGTGTTCCCCGACACCAGCCACTGCTCGCACCTGGAGAAGCCCGAGGAGTTCCGCGCCGTCGTCGGCGAATTCCTCGCCAGTCACGATGCCGTAGCCCGTATCTAGCCCAACTCTCGACCGACAGGATATTCATGGACGGCCAGCGCGCGCTCGAATCATTCGGCTACAAGCAGGAATTGCACCGCTCGGTCGCGACGGTCGACCTGCTGGTCTACGGACTGGTGTTCATGGTGCCGATCGCGCCGTGGACGATCTTCGGCGTCGTCTACAACAGCGCCGCAGGCATGGTGCCGCTCGTCTACCTCATTGGCTTGATTGCCATGGTGTTCACCGCGATGGCGTACGCGCAGATGGCCAAATCCTTCCCGCTGGCGGGGTCGGTGTTCTCCTATGTGGGCCGCGGAATCCACCCCGGTGCAGGCTTTTTCGCCGGGTGGGCGATTCTCCTGGATTACCTGCTCGTACCGACGCTGCTGTATGTGTTGGCCGCGGAATCGATGATCGGCTTGTTCCCCGGCACGCCGCGGTGGATGTGGGCGATCTTGTTCGTGGTCGTCAACACCGTGATCAATCTGCTTGGCGTCGACTCGCTGAAGATGGCCAACCGTGTGTTCTTGGCCATCGAATTGGTCTTCCTTGCGATATTCGTGGTCATCGCAGTGCGCGCCATCAACGGCGACTCGTTGCCCAACGTGCACTGGAGCACCACGCCGATCTGGAACCCCGAAACTGTAAGTGCGCCACTGATCGCGGCGGCGCTGTCGATCGCGGTGCTGAGCTTCCTTGGTTTCGACGGCATTTCGACGCTAGCTGAGGAGTCGACCGGCAAGAAGAATCCTGCGGGCAGAGCGATGATCGGCGCACTGTTCATCGTGGCGTTCCTGTTCATCGGTCAGACGTGGCTGGCCAGCCTCCTCGCAGGCGGTCGCGAGTCGTTCAGCGACGACGAGGCGGGCAACGCGTTCTTCAAACTGGTCGAAGCGGCGTCCAGCACCGGATGGATGAACGCGTTCTTCGTCGTCAACGTGCTTGCCGTCGGGTTCGCCAACGCGATGGCCGCCCAGGCGGCGACGAGTCGACTGCTCTATTCGATGAGCAGGGACCGCCAGTTGCCCGGTTACCTGTCGAAGATCAGCAAGCGCGAGGTCCCGATGGCGGCGCTCCTGACGGTCAGCGCGATCAGCTTGGTGCTCGTACTGTTCTTCGTCGGCCAGATCGCCTTGATCTCGTCGCTGGTGAATTTCGGTGCGCTGTTTGCCTTCTGCTTGCTACATGTCTCGGTCGTCTGGTACTACATCGGCCGCAAGAAGTCGAAGAACTACTTGCTGCACTTGGTGGTGCCGACGCTCGGCTTCCTGATCATCGGTTACGTGCTGTTCAACGCGGACTACCTGGCCAAGGTCGGCGGAATCGTCTGGCTGTGCATCGGCGCGGCGGTGTTCATCATCAACAGAGTGCGGGGCCGCGGTGTTCCGAATTTGGGCGACGAGCATGCCGTGCCCGGCGAAGGCGTCAGCCCAGAAACCGCGACAGCTCCTTCGTCAGATCACCATGCGTCCCGACCGTGATGTCAGCAAGGCCTAGCCACGACGCCATCGACTGCAACTGGCCGGCGAGCGCGGTAGCGACACGCGTCTTGTCCTGACCGGGTTCGGTGAATGCGCCGACGACGTGCAGCGCGTCGCGCGAGCGTTCGGCCTTCAGGTCGACGCGGCCGACCAGACCGCCGTCGAGCAGGAAAGGCCATACGTAGTAACCGAATTGGCGCTTCGGGGCCGGCGTGTAGATCTCGATGCGGTAGTGAAAGTCGAACAGCCGCTGCACCCGTGGCCGGAAGAAGATCAATGGGTCGAACGGGCACAGCAGCGCCGTCCCACGATCGCGTCGCGGCACGGTCTGGCCCGCCGGCAGATACGCCGGCGCCGTCCAGCCGTCGACATCGACAGCTTCCAGTTCCCCGTCGGCGACCAGCTTGGCGATCGCGGGCTTCACCTGTTTCGGAGACAGCCGGAAGTAGTCGCGGATGTCGGGTTCAGTCGCCACGCCTAGTGCGATGGCTGCGCGCAGCGTCAGCTCGCGGATCGCTTCGTCGTCGCCGACCTCCCTGGCCACGACGTCGGGCGGCAGCACGTTCTCGGTGAGGTCGTAGTGCCGGGCGAACCCGACCCGGGTGGCCGTCGTCAGCACCCCCGCCGCGAACAACGCCTCGGCGACCCACTTGGTGTCGCTCCGGTCCCACCACGGACCTTTCCTGCCCCGCGGCTCCGACTCGAGATGGGCCTCGATCTGCCCGGAGGTCGACGGGCCGAGTTCGGCGACGGCGGCGACGATATCGTCGGCCAGCTTCGCGTTCTTCTTGACGATCTCGGTGCCCCACCGACCGTGGGTGTACTCCCGCATCCGCCAGCGCAGCAACGGCCAGTCGTCGACGGCCATCAGCGCCGCCTCGTGCGCCCAGTATTCGACAAGCAGCCGCGGCGAGCGTGCGGTGTGGCTCCACGCGGCACGGTCAAGCACGTCACGGTCGTACGGGCCCAGCCTGCTGAAGATGGGTGCGTAGTGGGCGCGGACTGCCACGGACACCGAGTCCATTTGCAGCACTTGGATTCTCGAGATGAGCCGCCGCAGGTGGGCGCGGGTGACCGGACCCCGCGGGTTCGGCTCGCCGAAGCCCTGTGCTGCGACGGCGATCCTGCGTGCCTGGACGGCGGTGAGAACAGTCACGGACGAACGTAGCTGAAGAACCGGTAGCGCAGGCCGGAGCTGCTCGTCAGCCACTCCCCCTCAGTGCCGACCCAGGCCTCGTCGAGCACGGGAGCGGTCGCATCGCCGTCGTCTCTGGGGAGCTCGACCTCGACCTCGGTGACCTCGCATCGCGTGGCGAGCGGGAGCGCGAGCGCGTAGATCTGCTGACCACCTATCACCCAGGTGAGGTCGTCGGTCAGTGCGTCCTGAAGGGTGGGAACCACATGTGCGCCTTCGGCCATGTAGTCAGCTTGCCTGGTGAGTACGACATTTTTCCGACCCGGCAACGGGCGCACCCTCGCAGGCAGGGACTCCCAGGTCAGTCGGCCCATCACCACGGTCCGGCCCATCGTGAGCTCCTTGAACCGGGCCTGGTCCTCGGGCAGCCGCCACGGGATGCCCCCGTCGCGACCGATCACACCGGAGCTCGACTGGGCCCAGATGAGTCCGACTGAGGTCATACGGCGACGGGTGCCTTGATCGGGGGGTGCGGGTCGTAGTTCTTTATGGCGACGTCTTCGTAGGTGTAGTCGAATATCGAATCACGCGGCGCCAGAACGAGTTCCGGATACGGCCGGGGCTCACGGGACAACTGTTCGGTGACCTGCTCGACGTGGTTGTCGTAGATGTGGCAGTCGCCGCCCACCCAGATGAAGTCGCCGGGCCGCAGGCCGACCTGGGCGGCGATCATCCGGGTCAGCAGGGCGTAGCTGGCGATG
>JAVXWV010000024.1:0-8283 GCA_032230775.1 Mycobacterium sp.
GCAGCCAGCGAGAGCCCCCGCCGCCACCATCGCGCGCTGCGGAAACCCATCGCCGCCAACGCGATCGACGCACCAAAGATCGCGGTCCACATCCACAGCTTCCACGGCG
Organism: Mycobacterium sp.; assembly: GCA_032230775.1. Lineage (GTDB taxonomy): Bacteria > Actinomycetota > Actinomycetes > Mycobacteriales > Mycobacteriaceae > Mycobacterium. The sequence continues at coordinate 110 of JAVXWV010000024.1, forward strand.
CCGGGTCCGAAGCCAGCCCCTGAGCATTCATGTCGGTGCGGGCGCCGAGTGCGACAACGACGCCGACGGCTGCCGCGACCGGAACCCACAGAACACGCCAGCGGCGGGTTCGCCAACCGATCGCGACGATCAGGGTGACGACAGTAATGACCTCGATGGTCGGTGGAAGCCAACCGCCGAGCAACGAGATGCCGTGCCCGTACCTGCTGAAGTTCGGGTCTGGCAGCGGAGGCATCGGCGTCGGCGTGGGAACCGGGTGTGCAGTGGTCGGATCGATTGGCGGCACGGCGTCAGTGTCGGATTCCTGGCTGAAAGAACGCTGGCACCGAGACCCGGATCGGGATGACGCTCACCGCCACATTCCGTTGACGTACGCCGCACGGCAGGCGCCCCGGGCAAGCTTGCCGCTCGTCGTGCGCGGAATGGCACCCGCGGCTACGAATCGGATGTCGGAGACGGAAGTTCCATGCCGGTCCAACACCGCAGCTCGGATGGCTTCGACCGCCTGCGCCGGATCGGCCCGGCCGGTGCCTGGCGCACGTTCAGCGACGATGACCAGACGTTCGCGGGCGTCAGCGGTGTCGGCGGCAGGCACGGTGAACACCGTGACGTGCCCGCGCCGCACCATGGGCGAGGCCTCTTCGGTAGTGGCCTCGATGTCCTGCGGATAGTGGTGCTGGCCGCCGATGACGACGAGGTCGGCACGTCGGCCGGTGACATACAGCTCGCCGTCGACATACACACCAAGGTCCCCGGTGCGCAACCAATTGCATTGCACCGGTGCACCTTCCGCATGGCTGACGGCGGGGAGCCGCGACGTGAGCCTGGCGCCGAACGTCCGGAGTGATTCGTCGGGCCGTCCGTGATACCCCCGGCCGACGTTGTCCCCGTGCAACCAGATTTCACCGACTCGGCCGTCCGGTGACTCCGCGCCGGTATCCGGGTTGACGATGACCGCCCACTGGCTGCGGGCCACCTGTCCGCACGACACGTGCACCACCGCATTCGGGGCGTCCGCTGCGACCGGCACTGCCCGGCCAGATGCTAGCTGCTCGCGGTCAAGGTGCACGACCGTCGCCGAAGCATCGGGGGCGATGGTCGACACGAACAGCGTCGCCTCCGCGATGCCGTACGAGGGTTTGAACGCGTTGGGCGGCAGGCCGTGTGGCGCGAACGCGCGGTTGAACATGTCGATCGCTTCGATGCTGACCGGTTCAGATCCGACGATGAGCACTGCCTTGCTCAGATCGATACCGTCACCGACCGCAGGCACTCCCCGCTGTGCGGTGTACTCGTAGGCGAAGTTCGGCGCCGCTGTCACTACACGGCCGTCACGCGATTCGTCCGACAGTGCCTTGATCCACCGCTCTGGGCGACGGATGAACGCCGTAGGCGACATCAGGGTGGAGTGTCCGCCGTACACCGCCGGGAACCCGATCATCGACAAGCCCATATCGTGAAAGAGCGGTAACCAACTGACGCCGTGTACTTTTCGGTCAAGCAAGTCGATGGCGAGGATCATCTGAATTAGATTCGTACCGACCGCACGATGTGTGATCTCCACCCCCACCGGCGGTCGTGTCGCCCCCGATGTGTACTGCAGATGCGAGACGTCACCGATGCGGATATCAACCGGCGCGAACCCATCGCCTGCTGAATCGGGGATCTCGTCAATGACGACGACGCGCGGCCTGCTTACGCCGTTCAGCTCGGATAGGAACGCGTGAACACTCTCGGCCGCTGCTGAGGTGGTCAATACAACCGAGGGCTGCGCATCGCGGAGCGCGATCTCGAGACGTTCTGCGTGGCCCAGTAATTCAGGCGCGAACAACGGAACCGCGATGGTCCCCGCCTTGATCGCGGCGAAGAAGCCGGCGACGTACTCCAGACCCTGCGGCGCGAGAACCGCGACCCGGTCACCCCGGTCGGCGAGTCGCTGCACACGCGCTGCGATCGCCTGCACGCGGACGCCCAATTGTTTCCACGTGAGTTCGATGACTCTGCCGTCGTGACGTCCGGTGTAGTCGAGGTAGCGGTAGGCCGGAGCGTCGCCGACGTTCGCGATGTTGCGGTCGATGAGGGAGATCAGGGTCACACCGGGCGGCACGAGTATCCCGCCCGCGGCATCCAGGCAGTCCTCGATCCGCAGCAGGCCGTCGTGGGTCACGGAGTGCGTGTCCGAACCGAACGCCATGCTTGCCAGTCTAGGTAGGGCCGACCGGGCTTTTGGTACGTCCGTACCTACTTCCAAGCGAACACGGGTTGCTCGAGCTCATCGACCGGGTCATGCCGACCCTCCAGACAGAGCCAGCGCAGCTGTAGCAGCACGGCGCCCGTCGGTGCGTGGATGAGGTCGTTGCCCAGCGGTATTTGCACGACCGGACGCGGGCTCTCCGGGATCGTGATGAAGCGCGGCGAATCGTCGCGCTGCAGTTGATGTAGACCCACCCGGTAGACGGCCACTACCTCGTCAGGCGCAGGACGTGGATCAAGCCGGCCTCCGCCCCAGATCACCACCGGGGTGATGACGTATCCCGACCGTGTCGGGTAGTCGTCGAGTAACCCCAACACGGTCGAGCCGGGCAGGGTGACGCCGACCTCTTCGTCCAGTTCCCGCAAGGCTGCGTCGATCGCGGATTCGCCCGGGTCAAGCCTGCCACCCGGCAGCGCCCATTGTGCGGCATGTGAGCTGAGCCGAGATGTCCTGCGGCACAACAGGAAAGCGGCACCGCCTGACACGTCGACCATGCGACCGTCGAGGCCGGCCTCCATCGGCCGCCCGGCGATCCAATCGTCGACAGGCGCGGCATCGACGCGATCCTCACCGACCTCGGAGTCGACGATCACCACCGCGACGGCCGCGTGCCGCTTCGTCGGGTCGCTCACGGTTCGGCGGTCGTGGGCCGCCAAGTGGGCCCGAATCGTTTCGCGCAGCGCCGTGTCATAGGTGATCGTCACCGCTCGACCATAAGCAGACTCCGCGCATGTCGGCTCGCCGGACGAAATAGCGAGCGGGTGGACTTCGTTCGTTCTATGAGTCAGCGCCAATCGGTCGGAGGTACAGATGGAAACCTGGGACGCGATTCGTGCCAGACGGAACGTACGCAATTACCTGCCGGACCCCGTTCCCGAGGCAGACCTGAACCGTATCGCCGAGGCGGGGTGGCGGGCGCCGTCCGCGTCGAACCGCCAGCACTGGGACTTCATCATCGTGACCGACCGCGATCAGCTTCAGGAACTCTCCACGGTGTGGCAGGGTGCGCGCCATATCGCATCGGCTCCGGCGGCGATCGTGTTGGTCGTCCCCGCGCCCCCCGACGAACGCACGAAGCTCATCGATCAGTACGACTTGGGGCAGGCAACGATGGCGATGACCATCGCCGCCACCGACCTCGGCATCGGCACCGGGCACTCCTCGGTGGGCGACCAGGAGAAGGCTCGCGCCATCGTCGGAGTCCCCGACGACCACATCGTCGCGTTCATTCTCGGCATCGGGTATCCCGCTGATCGTCCGCTGAAGCCGATCGTGAAGCCGAACCGACGCCCGTTCCCGGAGGTCGTCCACCGCGGACGCTGGTGAGCGTGGACTCATGCCGCACTAGCTGTCGAGCTCACCTGCGATTCCGCGCTCGATCGCGACGCGGGTGCGCTCGGGCAGCACGATCAGGCCGTCGAGTTCCCCGCGCGCGACGTCGAACGCACGCTCACGTTCCTGCGGTGTCGCCGCGGCGTCCGACGCGATCCGCAGCGCGCGTTTCGCTCGGCCGAGTCGCTGTTGATCGGCCCGCGAGAAGTCGCTTTGCCGTCGTCGGATTGCCTCGGACTCCGCCACGTCGAACGCGGTGACGTACTCCTCCACGGCATCGCGGTACTGGCGAGCGACGTCGGCGTCGCCCAGCAGGTCGGCGGCGTCGGCGGGTCGGAGGAAGTCCGTCCGCAGCCTGGCGCGATGAAAGCGTTGCGTGAGCGGTTCGCGCATGTCGGTCATGAGCGGGTAGTCGAGAAGCTTGCCGACATCGAGTTCATAGTCCAGCCAGCGGGTCTCCGTCCGATCGTGCTCTCTGATCGTCCGCTTGATCGCCTGCCATTGGGCTGTCCGATCTCCTCCACGTCGCGGCACCTCGTCGGCCGGGAAATCGCCCTGGCGTTCACGCGCCCTAGATACCGCCCTGACACCAGCGATGATCACGCCGATCAGCGGCACGATCACGATCAGCAATTCGACGAGGCGAATAAGCAAGCCCACCCAGCCAGAATGCCTGTCGTTTCACCGAAATACGATGACCGGCATGGCCGAGGATTCTACGTTCTCCGACGTTCCCTTCACCCACGATCCATGGCTGGCGTCGCGTGAGCGCTACGACACCATGCCGTACCGCCGCGTTGGCTCGTCCGGGCTCCTGCTGCCTGCGATCTCGCTCGGGCTCTGGTACAACTTCGGCGACAACCGGCCCTTCGACGTGCAGCGGGAGGTGCTGCGCCACGCTTTCGACCGCGGGATCACCCACTTCGACCTGGCCAACAACTACGGGCCGCCCTACGGCTCGGCTGAGGAGAACTTCGGCCGGATGCTTCGGCACGACTTCAAGCCCTACCGCAACGAACTGATCATCTCCACCAAGGCGGGGTGGGACATGTGGCCGGGGCCCTACGGCCAGCTCGGCGGCCGCACGTATCTGCTTGCGAGCCTTGACGAGTCGCTGGACCGTCTCGGGCTCGACCACGTCGACATCTTCTACTCGCACCGCATCGATCCGGAGACACCGCTTGAGGAGACGATCGGCGCCCTCGACACCGCGGTGCGTGCGGGCAAGGCGCGCTACGTCGGCATCTCGTCGTACTCGGCGGCCAAGACCTCCGAAGCGGCGGCCATCGCACGTCGACTCGGCACCCCGTTGGTGATTCACCAGCCGTCGTACTCGCTACTCAACCGGTGGATCGAGGGCGGGCTGATCGATGAACTCGCGCACGCTGGCATGGGGGCCATCGCGTTCACCGCGCTCGGCCAGGGCCTTCTCACGGACCGCTACCTGCAGCAGCAGGCGGCCGACATCGAGCGCGCGACGACGCGACCGACCTTCGACGACGACCTGGTCACCCAGCAGGTGCGCGAGCGGCTTCGCGGACTCGCCGGGATCGCCGAGCGCCGCGGCCAGACGCTGGCACAACTCGCGCTGGCGTGGGTGCTTCGCGACCCCACGGTTGCCTCCACGCTCGTCGGCGCGTCGAGCGTCGCCCAGCTCGACGAGAACCTGGGAGCCCTCGCGAACCTCGACTTCACGCAGGAAGAATTGGCCGAAATCGACAAGTACGCGTCGGATTCCGGCATCGACCTATGGCGTGAGAGCTCCGACATCTAGCCGCCTCAGCCCTCGGCGCTTTTTGCCGCCCGAGCTGCGGTTAGGGCACGCTGTTGCTCAACATGACCACTGCTCCTCTTCTCGACGATCCGGGCGACCTGTCGGCCCTACGCGCGAAGGGCGGCGACGCCGACGAGCTGTTCGCCTCCTTCGCTGCGTGGGCCGAGGCGCAGGGCACCGTGCTGTACCCAGCCCAGGAGGAGGCGCTGATCGAGTTGGTCAGCGGCGCGAACGTGGTCCTGGCGACGCCGACGGGCTCGGGCAAGTCGCTGGTGGCCACCGGCGCGCTGTACGCCGCGTTGGCAGCGGGCCGGCGCACCTACTACACCGCGCCGATCAAGGCGTTGGTCAGTGAGAAGTTCTTCGCCCTCTGCGACGTGTTCGGCGCGGCCAACGTCGGCATGCTGACGGGCGACGCCTCGGTCAATCAGGGGGCGCCGATCATCGCCTGCACCGCCGAGGTGCTGGCCAACATTTCGCTGCGCGAAGGCGCAAACGCGGACATCGGGCTGGTGGTCATGGACGAATTCCATTTCTACGGCGACCCCGACCGCGGCTGGGCCTGGCAGGTGCCGCTGTTGGAGCTACCGAAGGCCCAGTTCCTGCTGATGTCCGCCACGCTGGGCGACGTCACGTTCCTTCGCGAGGACCTCACCCGACGCACCGGCCGCCCGACAGCGCTCGTCGCGAACGCCGAACGCCCGGTTCCGCTGTACTACTCGTACGCGACCACCCCGATGCACGAGACGATCGGCGACCTGCTCGACACGAAGCAGTCGCCGGTCTACGTCGTCCACTTCACCCAGGCTTCGGCACTGGAGCGGGCGCAGGCGTGTATGAGCGTCAACGTGAGTTCCAAGGAGGAGAAGGCCGCGATCGCCGACTTGATCGGCGGGTTCCGTTTTTCCTCGGCCTTCGGCACAACGCTGTCGCGGTTGGTCCGGCATGGGATCGGTGTTCATCACGCCGGCATGCTGCCCAAGTACCGGCGGCTGGTGGAGCAGCTGGCCCAGGCCGGCCTGCTCAAGGTCATCTGTGGCACCGACACTCTCGGGGTCGGCATCAACGTGCCGATCCGGACCGTCGTGTTCTCCGCGTTGTCGAAATACGACGGCACCCGCACCCGGCTGCTCAGCGCCCGCGAGTTCCATCAGATCGCCGGGCGGGCCGGGCGCGCCGGTTACGACACCGCCGGGACCGTCGTCGTCCAGGCACCCGATCATGAGGTGGAGAACCTCAAACAGTTCGCCAAGGTCGCCGACGACCCGAAGAAGCGCCGAAAGCTGGTGCGCCGCAAGGTGCCCGAGGGCATGGTGCCGTGGAGCGAGTCGACCATGACCCGACTCGTTGAGGCCGCCCCCGAGCCGTTGACGAGCAACATGCGCGTGTCGACTGCGATGATTCTCGACGTCGTCGACCGTCCCGGTGACCCGTTCGCCGCGATGCGCAGGCTGCTCACCGACAACCACGAGCCGCGCAAGCGGCAGCTGCAACACATCCGCGAGGCCGTCGGCATCGCCCGCTCGCTGCTGCAGGCCGGCGTGCTGGAGCGGCTCGGCGAACCCGACGCGGACGGGCGGCGCTACCGACTGACGGTCGACCTGCCGCCGGATTTCGCCCTCAACCAGCCGCTGTCGACGTTCGCGCTCGCAGCGGTCGACGTGCTCGATCCAGCGGCTGAAACGTATGCGCTAGACGTGGTTTCGGTCATCGAGTCGACCCTCGAGGACCCTCGCCAGATTCTGGCGGCGCAGCTGAACAAGGCAAGGGGCGAGGCCGTCGCCGCAATGAAGGCCGAGGGTATCGAGTACGACGAGCGCATCGAGCTGCTGGACGACGTCACGTATCCCAGGCCGCTCGACGAGCTGCTCGGGCACACCTTCGAGGTGTACCTGCAGAGCAACCCCTGGGCCGCTGACGGGCAGCTGTCGCCGAAGGCCGTCGTGCGAGAGATGTGGGAGCGGGCGTTCACCTTTCGTGAGTTCGTCAGCGTCTACGGGCTGACCCGCTCCGAGGGTGCGGTGCTGCGCTACCTCTCCGACGCGTTCAAGGCGCTGCGGTCAGGTGTGCCCGCCGCCGCCAGGACCGAGGACGTCACCGACATCGTCGAGTGGCTGGGTGAGCTTGTGCGCCAGGTCGATTCAAGTCTGCTCGACGAGTGGGAGCAGCTCACCAGTCCGGACCAGCCGCTTAACGCACCCGTGACGGTGCCTGCGCGCCCCCGCCCACTGACCGGCAACGCGCGTGCATTCACGGCGATGGTCCGCAACGCGCTGTTCCGCCGGGTGGAGTTGTTCGCGCGGCGCCGCTGGTACGACCTCGGCGAGTTGGACGCCGGCTCCGGGTGGACGTCCGAGCGCTGGCAGGACGTCGGAGACGAGTACTTCGCCGAGCACGACGACGTGGGTACGGGCGCCGACGCCAGGGGCCCGGCGATGCTGATCATCGACCGGCAGCCTGATGTGTGGCGGGTGCGGCAGATCCTCGACGACCCGGTGGGCGACCACGACTGGGGTTTCGACGTGGAGGTGGACCTAGAGGCGTCCGACGAGGAGGGCGTGGCCGTGCTCCGCGTGGTCGACGCGGGCCGGATGGACTAGCTCTACGCAAGCACAGTCTCCGGCTAATTTCGCCACAGCTCGGGGTGTTCGTTTTCGACGTGAGGCCGTCCGGCCAATATCTGAACAGCATCGGTTCGTGTCGACCGATACCATGTAGTAGTCGCATCCGGCAACGATGCTGTGACCGCGCTCACGAATTCACGAAAACACCAATCGCCGCGCGTAATTGGTGAAACACCATTTCGCAGAGGCC
>JAVXWV010000059.1:0-7569 GCA_032230775.1 Mycobacterium sp.
AGGTCCGCCCCCGCCTCGCGGACCTGTCCCAGGTCTTCGTCGCCAATGTCCACCGCTAATGCCGAGAACCGCATGGTGGGGTCAGCAAGAAAGCCCTCAGGGCGCTCGCGCAGAAGTTTCGTGATGACTCCAGCCCCGGTGCCGCCCAAGCCTAGGACGTGCAATGAGAACGGGCCCTCGTGCTCACCGGCGCGATGCACGCCCTCGGTGCGCAGCGCCTCAATCCGCGTCAAGTCGTCGATCAACCCGTGATCGTGGTCGTGGTCATGTCCATGGTCTTCGGTAGCCATGCCTAGCTTCTTCTTTCTTATTGGTCGATGTGGCAAGGCCTACACTTCCCCAGCCGTCGCTGTAGACATCCGCGTGTGATTAGGCGCCGCCGCCCTCTTTGGGGGCGTCCCGCCAGTCCTGCGGGTCCGTCATGTCGGGCAAATCCTCGGCGCTTTTGCCGAGAGCGGCCAAATGCTCCTGGCGTTGCTCATCGGGCTCGCTCTGATCAGCAGGGCTGGTAGCTTGTGACTGCCCGGTTGGGTCGCTCATGACGCTCCTTGCGGTGGTTTGGTCATGCTCAGGAGCCCACAGGTGAGATTGGCTCAGGTTCGGGACGGCGACGCTTGGTCAGCCTGCCGGTCGGATGGCTCATCGGGGAGGCGACCACCGTCGACGTCGCCGCCCGCGCCGTTGGAGTTCTGGTTGGGCAGACCCGGGATGGGACTTTCCGCGGTGCCGATCGTTGAGCGGGTGAAGGACTCGACCTGCCGCTGAGCGGCGGCCGGGTCGGTGACCCAGGTGCGGTAGAAGTCGAACGGGCACTCAGCCACGCCCTTGTCGCCGTCTCCCGACGCCAGTACGCCGGTGTAGCCGCGGTGCAACAGCTTGAACATCTGGTTCTGCGACTGCCAGTTGGCCCGAGCGTCGCGGATCAACGACGTGGAAAGCTCGGCGTACTGGATCCCGTACTCCTCTTCACCGGTCTCGCCCAGCGTGCGGCCATCGAACCCGATGATCGACGAGTGACCGAAATAGGAGTACACACCGTCGAACCCGGCCGCATTGGCGACCGCGACATAGCAGTTGTTCATCCAGGCCATCGCCTTGGAGACGAGGATCTGCTGTTCCTTGGCCGGGTACATGTAGCCCTGGCAGCGCACGATGAGCTCGGCGCCCTTCATCGCACAATCCCGCCAGATCTCCGGGTAGTTGCCGTCATCGCAAATGATCAAACTGACCTTCAGGCCTTTGGGTCCATCCACGACGTAGGTCTTGTCCCCGGGATACCACCCCTCGATCGGCACCCAGGGCAAAATCTTGCGGTACCGCTGCACGACCTCGCCCTCATCGTTCATGAGGATCAAGGTGTTGTAGGGGTTCTTGTGTGGGTGCTCCTCGTGTTGCTCGCCGGTGAGCGAGAAAACCCCCCACGTCTTCGCTGCGCGACACGCCTCGGCGAAAATCTTCGTTTCCTCACCGGGGATGACTGACGCGGTGTTGAACATCTCCTCCCGGTCGTACATGATCCCGTGGGTGCTGTACTCCGGGAAAATGATCAGGTCCATCCCCGGCAGACCCTGCTTGATCCCGACGACCATGTCGGCGATCTTCATGCAGTTGTCTCTGACGTCCTCGCGGGTATGCAGACGGGGCATCTTGTAGTTGACGACCGCAACACCCACGGCGTCATTACTGCTGCTGATATCTCCATGCCGCATGGACTGACTCCTCCCGCAGCGCTTAGTGGATCAGCTTGAGCATCAATCTCGAGCCGTATTTATTCCATATGGAACTATTCTGCGCGGAGACGATCCTGTCAAGAGGTAGCTGTCGTAGCCGGCGTCAGATCGCCGAGACGATGTCGAACTCCAGCCCGGTCGCTCGCGCCAGGTAGATGCGCTGCTCGACGTGGGCGTCCCGCAAGCCGAGTTCACCGCGGGGTCCGCCGTAGCGGGCTACCTGCGCCACGGCGCAGATCTGTCGCACGTCGGATGAGCCGGCTCGTCGGATCAGCTCAGCGAGCAGTAACAGCCCCTCATAGCAGGACTCTCCGAGGCTGTTGAGCACCGGAGCATCCACGCCGAAGCGCCGGGTATAGCGGGCGTTGAAGTCGAGGCTCTCCGCCGTGGGCAGGCACTCGAAGTAACCAGCTGCCACGTAAACCCCTGCCGTGTTATCGGCGCCCGTGGCGAGGAGCATGTTCTCGTCCATCAGAGGGCTCAAGCGCACGCATCGCCGGTCCAGCTCAGCGCGCGCGAACTGCCGATTGAAGTGCACCGCGTCCTCACCGACGAGGAACATGAGCACCCCGTCGCACTCGCTGCGTTCCAGCCGCCCGATCGCCTTTCGGAAGTCGTGCGTGCTAAGTCCGACAAAGATCTCGTCACGGATCTCGGCGCCACAGATCCGCGCGAAACCCCGGCTCACCGCAGCCGAACGGCGCGGCCAGACGTAGTCATTGCCGACGATGCACCACCGCCGCACACCCATCTCGCGCGCCATCCACCGCAGGGACGGCAGGATCTGGCGCTGCGGTGTCTCACCGGTCAGAAAGACACCGGGGCTGCGCTCGCCGCCCTCGTACAACGCGGTGTACACATACGGCACCCGCTGGGCGATGCGAGGAGCCAGCACCTCCCGCACCGCGGAGATGTGCCATCCCACCACCGCGTCCACCCGGCCAGCCGAGATCAACCGATCGATCTCGTCGGCCACCCGAATCGGCGGCGCACCACCGTCCACCGTCAGCAGGCGCAGCTCCCGACCGAGCACGCCGCCACCGGCATTGAGCTCCTCCACGGCCAACTGGGCGCACAGCTCGCAAGACGGACCGAAGATCCCAGCCGGACCCTGGATCGGGACCACCAGGCCAATAGTGAACGTTCCTCGATGCATCGGCATTGAGTCCCTCGCGCCGGGACCACGTACATCGCCACATGCCGAATGACGGCTTGTCGTCCCACCATAGTAGGGCTGCCCTAGCCATTCAGATACCCCCGTTCCTGGGCGGATGTCCCGATGCAGCAGCCCAACGAGCGTCGCACCACGTCACCACACACTGCATCCGGGCGACGCGGCACGTGGCTGCGAGCATTCGCACCGTCGGCGCATGCCACGCCTCTGACCTGGTCACAAAGCGGACAGCGCCCGACCACCGCGGCACGAGAGTCCGGCAGCAACTGCTTGGGACTGCCGCAGAGGCGATTACTCAAGCGTATTGGTCCCACTCCGTGTTATTTTCTGGTTAATCAGTTCCGGAGGACACCTCTTGGGAGTCGGTCGTGAAAGCAGGCTCCGAGCTGGGCCTAGCCCACCTGCTCAGCCAAGTGGAGAGTCGCGTGACGCGACGCTTGGTCACCGTGCTGCGCGCGAACGACTGCGAACTCGCGGAGTGGCGGGTACTCCGGCTGCTCGCAGACGGCCGCGGCCGACCGATGACTGAGATCAAGGACTTTGTCCTGCTGCCCGGCCCCACGCTCACCAAGTTGATCGACCGGATGGTCGCCGGCAATCTCGTCTATCGGCGGGGTGACCTCGAGGACCGCCGCCGCGTGCTGGTGTTCCCGGCGCCGCGCGGCGTAGCGAAATACGAGACCATCCGCGCCGTCGTCGACACCGATCAGATGGAGCTAGCCGAGCGCATCGGCGACGAGCCGCTGGGGGAACTAACCCGCGTGCTGTCCCAAGTCGCCGACGCCCTGCAGTGAGTACCGGTCAGGCTGACGACGGGGTGCAGCGCGGGACTTGGACCGTGGTCCCAACACCGCACCGCGGCTGCGCACCAGCTGCAGTGCCTACGACCCGGTCGCTTCCTTGAAGCGCAGTCGCCGCTGCCAGATCGGGTAGAAGATTCGGCCGCCAGCTGGCAACTAACCGCTGCCATGGCGTCGCAGACTCGGTGATCCTCGTCGTGATCCGACGGCCTCCGCGTTCGCCACGAACCGTGGCGCATACCCCATCGTGTCCGCCGCCCGTCGACTCGCTGGTGCGCGATTCGCTAGCCCGTAGCGCGGAGGGTGTTGACACGCCCCGGGCTTGTAGCCGACTATCTGATGATAGGTTCCAAACAGAACTATTCTATGAGGAATAAACTTGGCGAGAGCGCTGGCGCGTTCTCCTCGCAGCGAGCGGCTCTGGTCGCCAAGTAGACCCCCGACTTGGGCATTCGAGCACGAGGAGTCACGATGTCACAAGCAATCGCTTCTTCCCCCACCCTGGCCCAGATCCCGCTTCGTGTCCCCCTGCGTGAGCTGCTGCCGTGGGCGGTCTTCAGCGGAGCGCTACTGCTGATCTTGCTTTACTTCGTTGGTGCGGAGCAGGGTGCGACGGCGATGTTCTCGGGCAGCTACCTGCACGAGTTCCTGCACGACGGCCGCCACTTGTTGGGCTTCCCCTGCCACTAACGCCGCAGGGCCAAGCGCAGGGAGCACTGCCATGGTGAGAACGCTGCTGGTGCGCGGTCTCTGGGTGGGTCTGGTCGCTGGCCTGCTCGTTCTGGGGTTCGCGTACCTGTTCGGTGAGGCTTCGATCGATCGTGCGATTGACTTCGAGGCGGCCCATGCTGCGGGTGAGCACGGTAAGACCGAACTAGTCAGCCGTTCCGTGCAGAGTACGGTCGGCCTGGCGACAGCGACGGCCGTCTACGGCGTCGCGTTTGGCGGCATCTTCGCGCTCGTCTTTGCCGCGGTATCCGGCCGGATCGGTCACTTTCGGCCCCGGGCGACCGCCGGACTGCTGGCCCTCGTTGGCTTCGTGTCGGTCGGCCTGGTGCCGTTCCTTAAGTATCCGGCCAACCCGCCCGCCGCCAACGACGCTGCGTCGATCGACGAACGCACTGGGCTGTATGTAGCAATGGTGATCATCTCCGTTGCGATCACCATCGCGGCGATCGCGCTCGGCCTTCGGCTGGCACCTCGCTTTGGGGTATGGAACGCGACGCTCCTGGGCGCTGCGGCGTTCGTCCTCGTCGTCGCCAGCGTGCAGCTGGCACTGCCGACGGTGAACGAGACACCGGCTGACTTCCCCGCCACCGTCCTCTACCAGTTCCGAGTGGCTTCGCTCGGGAGCCAAGCTGTGTTATGGGCCACCCTCGGACTGCTGTTCGGTTGGCTCACCGACCGGAGCCTGTCACGGACAGGGTCGGCGGAGGCTCAACTGGCGACGCCAGTACCATAGCTGGCTCTTCGACCGCCTCTGCCGACCCGGGCAGGTGGCCAAGCACGGGTCTCGACAGGACATGGGCAACCAACGATGACCCGTCTCACATTGATCTGCCACGGCGCCACCGATGCCACCCAGCAGATGCGGTTCCCGCTCGACGAGCCACTCAACGTGCAGGGTGCAGCAGACGCCGCCGCTGCCGCCAGCACCATCGGCCGGATCGACCAGGCATGGCGCGGGCCGTCGGCCCGTTGCACACAGACCGCTGCCGCGCTCGGGTTGACCACCGAAGCGGAGCCCAACCTGCGGGACTGGGACGTTGGGCGTTGGGCCGGCCACCGGCTGGCCGAACTGGAGGAAAGAGAGCCGGAGGCCGTCGGACGCTGGTTAACCGACCCTGCCGCTGCGCCGCATGACGGCGAGTCGCTCGCCGAATTGGTAGGCCGGGTAGCCCGCTGGCTGCACGGACTCCCGGCAGAGACCGGACGAGCGGTCGCGGTGACCCACCCGGCCGTTGTCCGAGCGGCCGCTGTGACCGCCATACGGGCCTGCACCGAATCCTTCTGGCGCATCGACGTCGCCCCCCTGTCGCTTACAGTGCTGAGCGGGCAGGGCGAGAGATGGACGCTGCGCAGCACCGGACGTCCGCGCGGGTGAACGGCGCTGCGTACGCGCTCGCTTTCCGTGGTGCGGGCGTATTCATCATGTCACGCCGACGGCCTCGCGGTGAGGGTCAGCAGTACCGGCTCGGTGTCCCCGCGCTGGCAGACATGCGCGCCGCCGGTTTCCAGGGTGCAGCACCGTGAACACCTTGCGGCGCCGTGGTGCGCGTAGCCGACCACATCCGGCAATTCGTTATCGTCGCCGCACACCGTGAAGGCGTGGGTCGCCGCCAGGTCCGTCGCACCGGAAGCGGGACCGGACATCAGGCTCGGGCGGGCGAGGTAGTAGCGGCCGCGGGTCAGCTTGGCGGTCGATCGGGACCAGCACCATCGCCAGCAGCAGGCGATGAATGGCTCCATGGGACACTCCAAAGAGCTTCCGAACCGAACATTCTCAACCGGAACTATTGACTTAGACACCATCGGCCGCGAAGGTGGAGGCGATCACTCAGAGGTTTGAACGGCGTAACCGATACATGGATGGAGCGAGAGATGGCCGAGGAGACTTTGTACGATCGGTTGGGAGGCATCTACGGCATCGCCGGCGCGGTGGACATCCTGGTGGACCGGCTGTACTCCAACGCTTCGGCCAACATGAACCCCGAGGTGGAAAAGTTCCACAAGCAGCAGGGGCAGGCCGGGTTCAAGTTCCTGGTCACCGCCTGGTCGGTCGAGCACACCGGGGGGCCGAAGTGCTACCCCGGCCGCGACATGGACGAGGCGCATAAGCATCTGAATGTGAGCCAGCATGACTTCGATGTGGTGGCCCTGGAGATCGCAGCCACCCTAGGTTACGTCGGTGTCCCGGAAAAGGAGCACAAGGAGTTCATGGAAATCATCGAGAGCTACCGCTCTATGGTGGTGGACCACTCCGATTAATACGTGAATCCGCACAGCCAGCCAGCAGCCTAAAGAACGACACGTCGGTCACCCTGATCCGTACCGATGACGGTGCGGGTACGCTTGCCGCCACACATCGCGTAGCAGATAACTTTGTTCGCCCTGGGGGCGCCCCTACAGAGCCAGTGATCCCTTGTCTTCAAAGATCTCACGTCGCTGGACCACGTCTAGTAGTAGTTGGTGAACTGCGTCACGGCTAGCCGCGACCCGGGCTCATCCGTCGACACTGTGTCTGACCAGTGTGAACCATGCCTGTCCTCTGCCATCGTCAGCTGGTGGTGGTCACCGCCGTTTGTACCCACGTGTACCCGGCGCTGCGCGGGACGCGACGCTGCACGATCGGTGCAGCTGCAAACGGCTAGAGCTTGACGGCCCCTCCCTCCCAAAGCCTCGGCAGACGGGGTGCGGGCGTGTGCGCAAGCTGGTCCTCGGCCCGGCGCAGCCGCTCGGCGGCGTAGAGCCCGGCGGAAGCCCGGGGAGGCTTCTCCGTGGTCAAACCAGGGACTTCATCGACCAAGCCTACTTAACGTAAGCCTCTCCGGTGCTGCCCAGCAGAGCGCCACTGCCAGCGGCAACACAATCTATGAGCGTCCCGGTACAGTATTGCGAAATAACTACGGATCTGGGGGTTGCGGTCGAGCCACTTCAGCGACATTATCGACCGAGGCACGTGTCGTGGCCACGCTGCCAAACCAAGCATGGGATCAAGGCGCCGAGCGGAACTCGCGGACGAATCAAGAGACGGCCGATCAGCGTTCGGGACGAAGAGCCATCCGCGCGGTGGGCCGGAATCATCCACCCGATGAACCAGCCGCCGCCCAGCCACTCCCGGCATCTGCGTCGGCGTCGGCGGTCT
>JAVXWV010000083.1:0-5025 GCA_032230775.1 Mycobacterium sp.
GCTGGCTGACGAGGTCGCCGCCCGGCCGATCGAACAAGCCTGGCCGCAGCGCCAGCCGGTGCAAATAGGTAGCGGCCAGATCGGTGATCGGATGCCCTGGACTCAAGCTGATCGCACAGACCCGCCGGATGACGTCGGCCGGCAACGCCAATCGATCCAGTGGTATCCGGAACTTGTGCTGGCGGATCCCGTCGACATCAGAAACGACGAACGGTGATGTTGAGTCGTAGATGACCAAATCACCACGCCGCACGATGGCTTCCCGCCCGTGCTGGACCACCACACAGGATCCCGTCATCTGCAAACCCATGAAGATGCTCGGTGTGAAGTCGTCGTGGGTTTGTGCCGCGGTGCGGTGCACCTTCACCGCATTCGAGGTCGAGGTCCAAACCGTGAGATCGGCCAAATCAGTGATCGCCATAGGCGCCGCCGCCGGGCCGCGATCAGCGGCAAAATCGATCTCGACCGGCAGCAAATGCTCTGCGACCGCCGCACGCACCGCCTCAGCGCGGTCGGCTTTCGGGATCTGCCCCGTGTCTAAGACGACGCTCACCGGCGCGCCATAACGCTGCTGAATGACTTGGTACCTGCGCCGGGGAGGCCGGCAGATATCACCCTCGGCATCGCCTGCCTCCGCCGTGGATTGATCGCTTCAAACCCAGCCTGAACCTATTGATCCGGACTGTCAATCCGTGGGAAACATAAGCACCGCCAGCACTTGACATGTGACGCCCCTATTGCCCGAATACCCCCGAAAGGGTGGCGGCACTCGGAAGCCAAAGGGTGCCTACGGCTCGAGCCCATATCCTGAATTGTCTTGTGCGGCAGCGCTTACAGCGGTGCGGGCCACGGTGTGGAAGGCCTCGAGTTCACCGGCGATGTCCGGGCCGGTGGGCTGGTAGATGACCTCGGTGATGCCTTGGGCGGCGATTTCGTTCACCCGGCGGCCGACCTCGTCGGCTCTGCCGGTGAGGGTGGTCTGGGTGATGGCCTTCCAGCTGCCGGCCGCCCACGCCGCGGTGTCGGCACGGTTGAGCGCGATGAGGTGCTGGTCATGGACCGCGAGGTGGCGATCCTGCGGCGGCGTCTGGTTGATGGCGTCGAGCCACACGTCGCCGGCTGGCAGCGCGGTGACGTCGCCGCCGAATTCGTAGGCGGCGTGGTAGGCGAGTGCGTTTCCGGGTCCTGCGGCAGCCTGCACACGCGGGGAATCGAGTGCCTCGCCGTCGGCCAGCACCGTGCCGTGCACTCCGAGCGCGGCCCAGTCGAACTGTGCGGCGTAGCGGGTCTGGCCGTTGACGGTGAACAGCCCGTCGGCCAGATCAGTGGCGACGTCGATGCCCTTGGGGCCCAGCGCCGAGATGAGGATGGGCACGTCGATCGGGCGTTCGGGTGCGTGTCCGTTCGGGTGCATCATCTGTATCCGGGCGCCTTGCCACTGCACAGTCGCGCCAGCGAGCAGGCCGCGGAACGCGGCCACGTAGTCGCGCAGATACGACCAGCTGGTGGGGGCGGCGCCGAGCGCGCGGGCGCCGGTGAAGCCGGTGCCGAACGCGACCGCGACCCGGCCCGGAGCCAGCGCCGCCAGCGCAGCTGTGGCTGAGGCGTTGACCATGGGGTGGCGCAGGGTGGGCACGAGTACCCCCGGACCAAGGCCGATCGTGGTGGTGCGTTTGGCAGCCAACGCGAGCATCATCCAAACGTCGGGGCTTTCGTGTGGTGTGTCGAATAGCCATGCCCGGTCGTAACCGACTTCTTCGGCGGTCGCGATGTGCTCGGGGGAGTCCAGCGAGGTGGCGAACTGGGCGGAGATCTTCATCGTGGGTCGGCTTCGGGTCAGGCCGCGTGCGGCCCGGTGATGGACAACCTGCCGTGCGGCATCACGTAGTCGCCGTCGGCGACGGTTAGTGCGTTCTCATAGCGCCTGTCCGGCGGCGAGGCCTTGACCAGGTTGACCAGGCCGTCTCGGCCCGGCGGGACATGTGCGCTGTGCTGGATGTAGTCAGGCGACCAGAACCGTTGCGCCGCAACGAAATCCCGCCGATTGGCAAACGTGTCGAACGCCCCGAGCACGCGCGTGAGGTCGCGCTCTTCGGCTGTTGTGCTCATGGAGGGCCTCCTGGGGCGCTACATTAAACAGACCAGTCTAAACATTACTGCCGGCGGGTGTCTTGTCAAGCGGGCCGGTCAACGGGTCATTTCGCGCGAATCGTTGTGCTCTGACGGCATTCCGCGCCCGGACACGATGTGCGTGTCTCCCACCGCTGCGCGGCCAAGCGCTGAGCCACCTCGATGTGCTCACCGCAAGATGAGCCACATCCGTGCAGGCGATGTCGAGGTCGAAGCCGTCGCGCCACCGCCGCAGCTGCATCTGGAACCGCGGAAACTCCATGGGATGGAATGGGATTAGCCCGGTTACGGAGTTAGTAGTGCCGATCGCTCGGGGTCGGGTTGACTGCCAGTGCGGCCTCCGTCCACGGCGATGTTGGTGCCGGTGATGTACGACGCACGGGGGGAAGCCAAAAATCCGATGACGTCGGCGATCTCGTCTGGCTCGGCGGCCCGACCCAGCAGTGTGGTCTTGCCTGAGGCGTCGAACAGCTCGCGTTTGGCCGCGCCCGTATAGACGGGTCCTGGTGAGATGGCGTTGACACGGATGCCTGCGGGTCCGTATTCAGCTGCCCAGGAGCGGGCGAGTGAGGCCAGCGCGGCTTTGGTGGCGCCATAGGCGGCGCTGTCGGGTTGACCGACGGTGCCGGCCCTGCTGGCGATGTTGATGATGACGCCGTCGCCGCGGGCCGCCATTTTGGGGGCCAGTACCGACACCAGCAGGTAGGGGGCTTGCACGTTGGCGGCGAACAACTGATCCAACGTGTTGGCGGCCAACCTTTCCGACGGGCCAAACCAGGGGACACCGGCGTTGTTGACCAGGATGTCGACGTCGCCTGCCTCCCGAGCCAGTCGCAGCGCCTCCATCGGTTCGGTGAGGTCCGCACCCACGAACCGGGCTGAGCCGCCGTCGTTTTCGATCTCGGCGACTACGGCAACACCCCGGGCTACGTCGCGGCCGTGCACGACCACGGTGGCGCCCTGGGCGGCCAGCTGTATCGCGGCAGCCTTTCCGATTCCCGACGTTGCGCCGGTGACCAGCGCTACCTCGCCCTCCAGATCCCGAACCACTGTGGGGCTTGTCATGACCACTCCTCAAGCGTTTGAACCGATCTGTCTGATCGATTCGACGCAACATGCACCCGCCGGCGGTTTATTCCTGCCGCAGGCGGCGCACCTGGGCGGCCTGTTACTCAGTTGGGGCGCTGCCCTCCGCAGGAATCGTGTCTTAAAGAAACCGATTGGTCTACATCTTGGCAGCTGATCGCCCTTGCCACGGATTCGGAGTCTGCCTAATTGGGTTATCCCGCTATTACCGGAAGCCTTAGCGCCGCAACAACGCTCGTGGCACCGGGCGGAACCCGCTTTGCTCGCGGACGCCGGCCAGTAGGGAGAGGCGGATGAAGCATCGGGGGAGGCGTCGGTTACATCTATCAGACAAGTCTGTCTGATAACCTGGGCCGATGGCGACCAAGACGGCGAAAGGGCCCTCAGCGCGGGAACGCCTGCTCGCCGCCTCCGATGAGCTGTTCTACCGAGACGGTGTGCATTCCACCGGGATCGACGCGGTCATCGAAAAGGCAGGCGTGGCAAAGGGCTCGCTGTACTACATATTCGGCGGGAAGGACGAACTCGTCGCGGCCTACCTTCGCGGCCGCCTGGACGCGTGGCGCGAGCGCGTGGATGCGGCACAGGCCGGCATCGACGATCCGGAGGAGAAGATCCTCGCGGTGTTCGACGCGATCGCTGACTACGTGGCGCTTCCGGAGTTCCGGGGCTGTCCCTTTGTCAACGCCGCCGCTGAGGCGCCGGCGGGCGAAGCCCAGGAGCTGGCCATCAAGGAGTACCGCCGCTGGGTGCGCGACTCCTTCCTCGCGCTTGCCGCAGACACCGGGGTGGCCGACACCGCGTCGCTGGCGGACGCGCTGATCCTCTTGTACGACGGGGCACTTGCCACCGCGGAGGTGGACAGCACCGCACGCACGGCGGCGATGACGGCCAAACGGATCGCGCGGCTCACCATCGCCGTTGCCAAAGCCTCCGGCCCGGCCTGATCCGAGCGGTTCCGCACCGACTGGGCAGTGCGGCGGTCAGAGAATTTGTTCGAGCAACCCCTTGAGTTCCTTCTGCTGTGCTCGGGTGAGCCGTTCCAGGCGCTTGCCGAACGCGTCCGATAGAAGTGCCAGGCCGTCTTTGGATACTCGGCGCCCGGCCGGGGTGAGCTGCAGGCGATGGCGCCGCAGATCGGCAGGGTCGATCTCGCGGCTTAAGAATCCGGCGGCCTCAAGCCGTTTGAGGTACACCGTCACGGTTGGCTTCGGCATGCTCATCGTCGCTGCCAGCTCGGCCGGGTAGGGATGCTCGTCGATCTCGGCGAGCAGAAACAGCTCTTTGGAGTCGAGCCCCAACGCGGTGATGTCGGTCTCGACGGAGGCGATCACCGACAGCAGCACCTGGTAGTTCAGCGACCAGATCTTCGCCGCGTCTTCTAGTGACATTGACATTGCAGCCCCGATGGTTCAGAGTTAAACTAGTTCAGAAATAAACTAGCGCGCAGGTGAACAATCTACCAGGAGACCGCCCATGCCTTTGGATCATTACGTGACACTCGGACGATCCGGTCTACGCGTCAGCCCGCTGTGCCTGGGGGCGATGACGTTCGGCGAAGACCTGGGCTGGGGTACCAGCGTGGAGGAGTCCGAACAGATCATCGATCGGTTCGTCGGCCTCGGTGGCAACTTCATCGACACCGCCAACTTCTATACCAGGAGCCATTCTGAGAAGATCATCGGCGACCACATCGGGCGCCACGCGGCCCGCCGCGATCGGCCACCCGGACGTCCTCGCCGGGGACGGCGAAGGCGGCGTCGTCGAAGATCGCGCGCACCTGGTAGGCCGGCGCGGCCCCGCTCGAGG
>JAVXWV010000087.1:0-6637 GCA_032230775.1 Mycobacterium sp.
GCCATCGAGGCCATCGAGCTGGTCAAAAGGTTCGGCGATAACACCGCGGTCGATGGCGTCAGCTTCAGCGTCTCGCCGGGCACGGTGCTGGGCCTGCTCGGCCCCAACGGGGCTGGCAAGACCACCACGGTGCGGATGATGACGACGCTGACCCAGCCGACCAGCGGCACCGCCAAGGTGGCCGGCTACGACGTCCTCCGCGAGCCCGATAAGGTGCGCCGAAACATGGCCCTGACGGGTCAGGTCGCCACCGTCGACGAACTGCTCACCGGTCGCGAGAACATCCGGATGATCGGCGGCCTGTACGGCATCCGGCGCAAAGACCTTGCGCGGCTGGGAGATCAACTGCTGGAACAGTTTGCGATCGCCGACGCCGCCGACCGCGTGGTGAGGTCTTATTCGGGCGGCATGCGCAGGCGGCTCGATCTCGCGGTCAGCCTGCTGGCGTCGCCGCCGGTGCTGTTCCTTGACGAGCCGACCACCGGCCTGGATCCTCGCAGCCGCAGCGATCTCTGGGACGTGCTGCGGGGCCTGGTCAAGCTGGGCACCACGCTGTTGTTGACCACGCAGTACTTGGAGGAAGCCGATCAGCTCGCCGACAACATCGTGGTGATCGACAAGGGTCGCATCATCGCAGAGGGCTCGCCGCTGCAGCTCAAACAGCAGGCGGGTGCCGCCAGCCTGGTCGTCACAGTCACCAACGCCGCCGATCTTGCTGCCGCGCAGGCGCTCCTCGCCAAGACGGGTGCGGAAGTGTTCGTCGACGCCGGCGCCCGTCAGGTGACGGCGGCCGCCGACGGCTTGGCCGACATGGTCCGGGTCGCGGGCTGGTTGCGCGACAGCGACATCGACGTCGACGACATCGGGCTGTCGAGACCGAGCCTCGACAACGTGTTCATGTCGCTCACCGGCCATCGCACCGAAGAGGAGGTACAGGCATGACCGCGACGGAAACGCCCCCGCGCGTCCAGCTGCAGCCGGTGCGCACCAGGCCCATCAACATCGCCGCTCAGTCGTGGATCATGGTGAAGCGCAACATGATTCACACCCGGCGGATGCCCGAGATGCTCAGCGACGTGACGGCACAGCCGATCATGTTCGTGCTGCTGTTCGCGTTCGTGTTCGGCGCGTCGATCGCGACCGGCGGCGGCGCCTCGTACCGGGAGTTCCTGCTGCCCGGCATCCAGGCGCAGACCATCGTCTTCACGGCGTTCGTCGTGGCGTCGGGTATCACCGCCGACGTCGAGAAGGGCATCATCGACCGCTTCCGGTCGCTGCCAATCTCGCGGTCGTCGGTGCTGATCGGGCGCAGTGTGGCCAGTCTGCTGCACTCGTCGATCGGTGTCGTCGTGATGGCGGTGACGGGGTTGGCGATCGGCTGGCGGATCCGCGGCAGCGTCGCAGAGGCGCTACTCGCCTTCGTCCTGATCCTGGTGTTCGGCTTCAGCATGATCTGGTTCGGCATTCTCATCGGCTCGATGATGCGATCCGTGGAGGCGGTGAATGGGCTGATGTTCACCGTGCTGTTCCCGATCACGTTCCTGGCCAACACTTTTGCCCCGACCGAGCCGATGCAGCACTGGCTGCGGGTGATCGCGGAATGGAACCCGGTGTCGTCACTGGCGCAGGCCATGCGAGAACTGTGGGGCAACGGTGGCCCCGCCCCGGAGAGCGCCCAGCTGCCGCTGCATCACCCGGTGGTCGCGACCATCCTGTGGTCGCTGGCGTTGACGGCTGTTTTCGCGCCGTTCGCACTGCGCGCCTACGCCCGCCGCACCGGAGGCTAGTTACGCATTACGCTATATATGTAATGATTGCAAAGATGGCGGGTGCCAAACCGAAAATCGCGATCATCGGTGCAGGCCCTGGCGGCATCGCGATGGGGATCCAGCTCGCCGATGGCGGCTACGACTTCACGATCTTCGATCGCGGCGAAGGGTTCGGCGGCACCTGGCGCAACAACACCTATCCCGGTGCCGCATGCGATGTCCCATCGCACTTCTACTCCTACTCGTACGCGCTGAACCCCCGGTGGAGCAAGACCTTCGCCAACCAGCCGGAGATCCTCGGCTATCTGGAGAAGGTCGCCGCCGACAACCGGCTCGGCGACCACCTGCTCCCGCGCAGCCGGGTCACGTCCGTGCGGTGGTCGGACAGCGCTCGGCGTTGGACACTGGAGACCGAAGACGGTGTCACCCACGAGTTCGACGTCGTCGTCACCGCGGTGGGAATGCTGGATGTTCCGAACGTCCCCGACATCGCAGGCGCCGACCGATTCCGCGGCCGCAGGTTCCACTCGTCGCAATGGGATCACTCCAAATCGACTGCGGGCGAGCGTGTTGCGTCCATCGGAACCGGCGCCAGCGCCATTCAATACGTACCGGAGATCGCCAAGGACGCCGCGCATCTGACGGTGTTTCAGCGGACGCCGATCTGGGTGAGCCCACGGTATGACGAACCGTTCACCGTCGAGCAGCAGGAACTCTTCGAACGCGATTCCGAAGAAGCCCTCAAGGTACGAGACGCGGCATTCCAGGCCTACGAGTCGGCCAACTTCGCCGCATCGTCGACGATGACGAAAGAGCTGACGGAGATGGCCTACTCGTATCTTCAGCGGAAGGTGCCGGATCCGGAGCTGCGCGCCAAGCTGACCCCGTCCTATCCCGTCGGCTGCAAACGCCCGCTGCAATCCCGCGCCTGGTTCCCGACGTTCGCCCTTCCCAACGTCCGTCTCGAGACCTCTCCCATCGAGGAGTTCACAGAACGGGGTCTGCGCACCGCGGACGGCGCCGAGCACGAGGCCGACACCGTCATCTATGGCACCGGATTCCACGCCGCCGACTACCTGCGCAGCCTCGACGTGGAGGGCACCAACGGGCGGCGGCTGCGCGACGACTGGCGCGACGGTGCCGAGGCCTATCTCGGGACGGTCGTCCCCGGCTACCCGAATCTGTTCACCCTGTACGGACCGAACACCAACGGCGTCACCTCGATCATCTACATACTCGAGGCGCAGGCAGAGTTCGTGCGCCGCCTGCTCGACGATATGGCCCGTCAGCGGGTACAGGCCATCGAGGTCAGGCGCGACGTCCACGATGCGTACAACGACGAGATCCAGCGGGCGATGCAGGACACCGTGTGGCTGGCCAATTGCAACAACTACTACCGTCATCCGAACGGCAAGGTGGTCACCCAGTTCCCGTACAGCGGAACGAAGTTCGTGACGATGCTCGGCGAGGTAGAACTGGACGCATTCGACCGGATCGAGGCAACCGCGTGATCGGAATCCACCACACGGCGATAGTTACCGCCGATGTCGGGCGCTCCATGCAGTTCTGGTGCGACGGCCTCGGCTTCACAACGCTGTTCGACCACACCTTCACCGGCGACTGGCCGACGTTGTTGAACGCCCGCACCGACAAACTGCGCTCGGTGTTCCTCGGCGACCCGAGTACACCCGACACGGGCATCGTCGAACTGGTGCAGTTCGAAAACGCGACACCCGGTGCGTCGTCGCCGGACGGGCCGGCATTCGGCTTCTTCCTGTTGTCGCTTCAGCGGGATGTCGACGTGACACTCGCCGGGCTGGCCGCGCTTGGTTTCGACGACGGCGTGCGCCGCATCGAGATGCCCGCACCGGGCGGCAAGGTGGTTGTGATGGCGGTCGTCAACGCGCCGGATGGTGTGCGCGTCGAGCTGATCGGGCCACCAGAGTGATTGCCGTCGTCACCGGAGGAGGATCCGGGATCGGCCGTGCGGTCACCGACCGGCTGCGCAACGCGGGCGCCGACGTCGTGGTGTGGGACCTGGACGGCGGCGATATCGATTGCGATATCAGTGATCCCGCCGCAGTTACCGCCGCGATCGACCAAACCGTCACCGACCACGGATCACCCGACCGACTCGTCGCCTGCGCGGGCATCGGGGCGTCGGGACTGCTGCTCGAGCAGGCGCCCGCCGACTGGCAGCGCGTCATCGACACCAACCTGACGGGGACTTGGCTGACCATGCGGGCCACCGCGCGGGCGATGGTCGACGCGGGCGCCGGCGGGTCGATCGTCGCCGTTTCCAGCGTCAGCGGAACGCTCGCAGACCGCGACATGGGCGCCTACTGCGTGTCCAAGGCGGGCATCGACATGCTGGTCCGCGTCGCGGCCACGGAATGGGGCGCGTACGGCCTTCGTGTGAATGCTGTGGGTCCCGGTGTCACCCGCACGCCGATGGTCGCCCAGGCCGAGCAATTGCCGGGCTGGGTCGACGGCCTGACCGAACGCACCGCCCTCGGGCGTCTCGGCGAGGCGGACGACGTGGCCGAAACAATCGTCGCGGTACTCGAAATGTCTTGGGTCACAGGGCAGACCGTCTTCGCCGACGGCGGCCTGGCGTTGCACAGCCCTATCGACGCGTACGGTCAGGTGCAGCGTTTGATGGCTCGCAGGGAATCCGGTTCTGCCGAACGATGAAATGGCGGACGGTCAGCAGGATCGCGGCAGGCGCGGCCATCAGCGACAGCACCTGAAAGAGTTGCGCCACTACGCGCCCTTGCCCGACGGGTGCATGCTTGGCGACATCTGGTCGTACACCTGCCACCAGACCATCTCGTGCTGAAGTGCCGAAATATGGCCGCTCGCCAGTCGGTCGTCGGCGTCCACCAGTGTGGCCGCCAACTCGTCCAGCCGGTCACGGGCGGTTACCGAGGTCGGATCGCGGTAACCGGCCATCACCGTGGCCGCGATCGTCCGGACGCGGGTGCGTGGTTCGCCTGCCATCGTGAAGGCCACCAGTCCGGAGCCGAGGCATGCGGCCGTCGACATGCCGAGCGCGATCCACGGCGTGGTCATGGTGTTCATGTAGATCTCGCCGATGACCCAGACAAGGGCCCCCCACAGCGGCCAGCCCCTGGCCACCCGCACCCGGCGTCGCTCGGATTCAGTGATGCCGGGCGGGTAGACCACCAGGCGGTAGCGCGTCACCCCGAAGCGGTCAGGCCGGACGTCGATCGATCCCCACGGGCGGTCGCCGTCGAGGAGTCGCAGCCAGCCGTGACGTAGCAGGCCGGAGCCTGTTCGTCTGTCGTCCATGTCTTCCGGTGTACCCGCAACTGCGCGCATGTTGCGCGGTCCGAACGCTTTCTTTACGGCTGCGCGCCCGTTCTTGACAGAAGACGCTAGGTATTGCGTACTATACTCAGCATGACGCCCGAGAGGATCCCCGCCCGCCTCGCCGACCATCCAACGGTCCGCAAGGTGCTGTCCCGAAAGTCGGAGAAGCCCGGCGTCATCGATGCGGACTGGCTGCGTCAGGTGTGTCTCGACGCGGGTGCCGACGATGTTGCCTTCGCCAGCGTCGAGAACCCCGACCTCGCCGGCGAGCGCGAGCACGTCGACGCGGCGCTGCCGGGTACCCAGAGCTACATCTCGCTGGTCGTGAAGATGAACCGGGACAACGTCCGGTCGACCGCGCGCAGCGTGGCCAATCAGGAGTTCCACCGCAGCGGCGAAATCATGAACGAGGCGGCCCACCGGATCACCCGCGCGCTACAGGACGCGGGCTACCGCGCGATCAACCCGTCGATGTCGTTTCCGATGGAGATGGATCGGTACCCCGGCCGCATCTGGGTGGTCGCGCACAAGCCGGTTGCGGTCGCGTCAGGCCTCGGCGTGATGGGCATCCACCGCAATGTGATCCATCCGAAGTTCGGCAACTTCATCCTGCTCGGCACGGTCCTTGTCGACGCCCCGGTCAGCAGTTACGGTGAGCCGCTGGACTATTCGCCGTGTCTGGAGTGCAAGCTGTGCGTCGCGGCCTGTCCGGTCGGGGCGATCAAGAAGAACGGCGACTTCGACTTCGTCGCCTGCTCGGTGCACAACTACCGCGAGTTCATGGGCGGGTTCACCGACTGGGCGCAGACGATCGCCGACAGCGCCGACGCCGACGACTTCCGCTCGCGCGTCAGCGATTCCGAGAATGCGTCGATGTGGCAGAGCCTGTCGTTCAAGGCGAACTACAAGGCGGCGTACTGCCTGGCGGTGTGTCCGGCCGGTGAGGACGTCATCGAGCCCTATCTCGACAATCGCAAGGGCTTCATGGACCTGGTACTCAAGCCGCTGCAGGAGAAGAAGGAAACGCTGTACGTGCTGCCGAACTCGGAGGCCAAGGCGCACGCCGAACGTCGCTACCCGCACAAGCGGGTGAAGGTGGTGGACAGCGGGATAGGCGGGCGTTAGGCCTCGATCTCAAGTCACAATAATCACATTTGTCACACAAACCACACCAGTAACGCAATTAGTGAATTAACAAATAGCACTTTCGAAACATTCGCCCCAAATTTATCAACCGTCACATCGTGTTTCGCCCGTCATTGCATGCCGGCGCCCGTCGTCGCGCGATCCGGGCACCAGAGATACCCGCGCTGACCTGGCGGTATCGGCTACCCTCGTCCGTCAGTTCAAATCTCATTGGCCCCATACGGCGCATAGCTATTAAATAATCTCAGAGAATACAATAAGACTCATTAGACTAGCTGTGTATCTCCCGCCTCATGGGTAAGCTCAGTATCACGACCAAGCTATGACCAATCAATGGGGCATCGCCCCCGCCCTTACTGGAGTGCGCGCTGCGGCGCGCCTTACGAAGG
>JAVXWV010000249.1:0-2941 GCA_032230775.1 Mycobacterium sp.
GGGCATATCTCACACAAAAAAGCCGGCCGGCTGGCTGCACGCGACGCTAGGCCGATCATCGAAAGGCACGGTGCCCCATGAAGTTTTCCTTTGCCATGCCGAACTCGGTCCGCGTGAAAGCCTTGACACAGCCGTTCGAGCTCGACGTCACCGGTGCCGATCAGGTCGTCATGGCCAAGCGCGCCGAAGAGCTCGGCTACGACATGATCCCGATCCCGGAACACTTCGTCGTACCGACCGCACACGTGGAGCTGTCGGGACCGCACTACTTCCACTCGACCGTCGCGCAAGCCTTCATAGCCGGCGCGACACAACGGATCCGCGTGAATTCGACTGTCACGCTGTTGCCGCTGCAACACCCGGTCATCATGGCCAAAGCGTTGTCGACGGCGGACTGGATGAGCGGTGGTCGCATCACTGTAACTTTCGGCGTCGGTTGGGACGCAGAGGAATTCAAGATTCTCGGCGTTCCATTCCACGAGCGCGGACGTATGGCCGACGAATACCTCGCCGCCATCGTCGAACTGTGGACTAGCGATTCTCCCGAATTCGACGGCAAGTACGTCTCCTTCAAAGACGTGGCCTTTGAGCCGAAGCCGGTTCAGAAGCCACATCTGCCAATCTGGATCGGCGGCGACGCCGAGCCGATGCTCAAACGTGCGGCTCGATACGCGTCCGGCTGGTTCCCGTGGCTGACCAGTCCTGCAGCCATTCCGGCGAAGATCGACTTCATCAAGTCCCAACCGACCTATGACGGGCGACCGTTCGAGGTGCTATACGGCCTTGGCACGTCACAAATCGGCGAAGCACACGTAGTCGTCGACGACCCCACCCAACGGCCAGGCATGAGCGCAGACGAGATCATCGACCAGCTCGGCTGGTTCTCAGAGCTTGGCGTGACGATGACCGGAGTACCCATCCCCCCGGTGAAGGACGTCAATGCCTACCTCGACTACGCACAGTGGGTGATCGAGGAAATCAAGCCCAAGGTGCCGTAGCGGATTCAGCCCGTCGGACAAGTGGCGGCCGCGTCGCGCAGCATCGCCGCCGACGGCGCGTCGACGGCTAGACCGTAGCCGCGCAACACATTTGCGAACTGCACCGCGTACTGGCACCAGAACGCGTGGTTGGGTGGCATCCACGTCGCCGGTTCCTTGTCACCCTTGTCCTGGTTCGCCGGACCGTCGACCGCGAGGAGGTTCCCCGGATCGTTGGCGAACCGAACCCGCATGTCGTCGGTCCAGCTGCGGGCACCGAGGTCCCACGCCAGCGCGAGCGGCACGATGTGGTCGATCTGCACCGCCGCGCCGACCTGCGCGCCGCGCACGAATGGCACGGTGGCATTGGTGTACGGGTCGTGAAGGGTGCCGCTGGCAACGGCGTTGGGACACCGCTTGATTGACACATACGTCTTGTCGATGAGGTCGCGGTCGAGGATGTCGTTGCGGGTATCGCAGCCGTTGTGGCCGCCGGGGGCGGGATTGTCGTCGGTCCAGGTGTCGCCAAACGCATCCCTGCGATAGTCGTGGCCTCGGATCCGGGCGGGGACTTCGGCGATGCCTGCGAGCACGTCGACACCGGCTGCGACGGTTGGGATGTCGGCTTGGGCAACGAACTGGGCCCGCTCCCCCGATGACCCAACGACCTGCCAGGCGACCACCACCGCGATGGCGACCACGACGGCCATCCAAACCAGCCGAGTGCGGGTCATGCCTTGTCCAGGTATTCGACGCGGTCGGTATCGGTGAACTGGGCTGCCAGGACTGCCATTCCAGCGTGCCCCGGACTCTTCTCGTACAGCGTCTCGCAGTACTCACGCGCGGCGAGAATGATGTCGAGGTGCTCGGAGAGCGATAGGAATCTCAGAGTGATGGGCCTGCCGGACTGACTGAGCCCCAGCACATCTCCCTCTTTACGCTCCTTCAGATCGAGGTCCGCGAGTTTGAACCCGTCGAGTGTGCCTGCGACAGCCTTGAGCCGCTGCCCCGCTTTGGATCCCTCAGGCAGCTTCGTGGCAAGCAAGCACAGGCTGGGATGCTGACCGCGACCGATGCGTCCGCGCAACTGATGCAACTGACTGATGCCAAATCGGTCGGCGTCGATCACCACCATCACTGTCGCATTGGGCACATCAACGCCGACCTCAATCACGGTGGTACACACCATGACATCGATCTGGCCCGCACGGAAAGCCGCCATCACCGCGTCTTTTTCGTCGGCGGGTAGCCTGCCGTGCATCAGCCCCAGCCGCAGCCCGGACAGCGCTCCGCTCCGTAGTCGGTCCAGCAGCTCGACCACTGTGGTGGCGGGCGGACCGCTCTCGTCATTGCCCGGTTTATCGTTTTCGTCGATGCGGGATGCGACGACGTAGGCCTGGCGGCCTGCGCCGACCTCTTCGACGATGCGTTGCCAAGCGCGATCCAGCCATGCCGGCTTCTGGGAAACGAAGATCGTATTGGTGGTGATGGGTTGACGCCCCCTAGGCAGCTCGCGCAGCGTGGAGGTCTCCAGGTCGCCGTAGACGGTCAGCGCGACCGTTCGCGGAATAGGTGTCGCGGTCATCACCAAGAGATGTGGCGTCAGGCCCGCTGGGGCCTTGGCGCGCAACCGGTCTCGCTGCTCGACCCCGAACCGGTGCTGCTCGTCAACGACGACCATGCCAAGCCGCTGAAACTCGACGGCCTCTTGCAGTAACGCGTGTGTGCCGATGACGATCCCGGCATTGCCCGTCGCAACTTCGTCGCGTACCTCACGTTTCTGTTGGACAGACATGGACCCGGTCAGCAATGCGACGCGCGTTGCAGTGTCGACGCCGCCCAGCTGACCGGCCATCGCCAGCGGCCCGAGAACGTCGCCGATGGAGCGAGCATGTTGGGCGGCAAGTACTTCCGTCGGCGCCAATAACGCGCACTGATAGCCGGCATCGATCATCTGCAGCATT
>JAVXWV010000344.1:0-9198 GCA_032230775.1 Mycobacterium sp.
GAACGTCAACCGGGCAAGCAATGGCCGCAGCGTGTCGGCGCCGTCGAGTGACCAGTGCAGCGAAAGCAGTTCGCGCAGCTCCACACCTGCGGCGTCCAGAAGGTCGGCGTTGAAGTACAGCGCGATCCCGGCATCGGTCAGTTGCGGCACCGCCCACAACACCCCGTCGCGGGTGAACTGGTTGACAACCGAGCGTTCCCATGCCTGAGAGGCGTTGGCGCCCAGCGTGTCGGCGATATTCAACAGCCTGCCACTGTCGGCGTAGCCGGAGAGGTAGGCGTTCGACAGCCAGAAGATGTCGTCGGCGCTGCCGCCTGCCACGTCGGTGCGCAGGCTGTCGAAATAGCTCGAATACGCGACGACGTTGACCCGCACCACGACGTCGGGGTGTTCACGGCTGAACTCCGCGAAGGACTCTCGATACGCCGCCGCGACCTGCTCGTCCCACAACCGCACCGTCACCACGGTCCGTCCGGCTGGTTCAGCCGAACGGCCCAGCAGCATTGAGGCGACGAGCAGGACCGCCATCGATGCGGCGACACCCACGGCGACGAGTGTGGAAACGCGTGGCCGAAGACTCATTTCAGCCCCGTGACGACGATCGAGCGGACGATGTGTCGGCCCAGCGCCACGAACAACACGATCAACGGCACGATCGCCACCGTCGTCGCCGCCATCACCTGCGTCCACTGCGCGTTGTAGCGCGACTGCAATCCCGCCGTCGCCACGGTCAGCACCTGCCACTTGCTTCCGCTGGTGATGACCAGCGGCCACATGAAGTTGTTCCACTGCGACACGACAGTGATCAACGCCAGCGTCACCAATATCGGCCGGCTGGCGGGCACCACCACATGCACGATGACGTCCAGCGTGTTGGCTCCGTCAACGCGGGCGGCGTTGATCAGGTCGGCAGGGATGGTGCGGAAGTACTCCCGCAGCAGGAAGATCGCATACGGCGAGCCGAACATGAACGGCAACACCAGCGCCCAGAACGTGTTTCGCAATCCGGCCTCGGCCATCATCAGATACAACGGCACTACCGTCACCGTCGCAGGCACCATCAGCGTGGCAACGTACACCCAGAACAGCACGTCTCGGCCAGGAAACCGCAGTCGGGCAAAGGCATACGCCGCCAGCACCGAGAACGTGATCTGCCCGAGCAGTATGACCGCTGTCATCAACGCCGTCACAATCAATGCTCGACCGAATCCGGCGTCGGCGAGTCCGGCGTAGTTCTCCAGGGTTGGCGGGTTCGGCAATGACAGCGGCGACTCGGTGTTGAACTGCCGCGCGGAGGTGAACGACGTCATCAGACCCAATGTGAAGGGCGCCAACGTAATCAGCGCCCCGATGGCCAGCCCCGAATAGATGACGGCGCCGGGTATGGCCCGATTTGGTGATGTCATAGGTGATCCGCCGCCGGAAGTAGATGTGCCGTGAGAGACAGTACCTTGCGGCTGGCTGACGTGATCGCATCCACGACCGCGTTGCCGATCGCGGCCAGAGGATTCTGGCTCATGTGTGTTATCTGCTTTCCATACTGGCTGTGTGATTTCACAGCTGGTGCCGACCTCCGCAACCACCGGGCCACTTTGGCCCGATAGCATCTCTCACGTGTGGGAGGCCGAGTCAGCCGAGCGAAAGCGAGTCGGTCAGATCTTGTTGGGCGGTTCAGGCGTGTTGCTGCTCGCGGCCGGACTGTGGGGCTATTTCGGCGGACAAAACGACGAGATCGCGGGAGGTTTTTTCGTTCTTTTCGGTCTACTGGTGGTCATTCTCGCCGCGTTCTACTCGCATATCGATGGGATCGTTGAACTTGGTCTTCTCAAGATCCCTAAGTTCAAGGCACGCCGCGCCGAGAAGCAGATCGAACAGGGACAGGTAGTCGCCGGAATCAACCTGGAACGCGCAGGGAAGGCACTGGAAGAGGCGTTGTCTCGGTACAACGTTTCTCAGACGGGTACTCCCACCGTCACGCAAGAGCCGGCGCCATCTGCGACAGAAGACATCCCCAACGCGGGTCGCGATCCACGTCCGGGGCGCAACGTGCTGCTTGTCGAGGATGCGGTCTTCACGATGGCGACGCTGACGCCCCATGAACAAGTTCTAGTTCACACCGAGGTCGCTCGGATGAGCCGTCCTGACTTCCGAACAGAATTAGACGTTCACGCAACCAGACCCGGCGATACCCCGCGGTCATACCGCATGCACAGAGTGCCTGAGTGCGATGTCAGGCTGTGGTATCGGCAGAAGAGCGAGTCCGAACCGCACACGCTGTACTTGGTGGTCATCGAAAAGACGGGTGAGGACCTGCCTTGATCCATCTCAGCGTGGACGCTGGGCACCCAAACCGCTAGACCGAATCGTATGTAGTGTGTCGCCGGAAATACAGGTGCTGAACGATCGTCACGCCGACCAGCAGGACGAACAGCACCACCGCCATCACCGCCGCCCGCCCCACCGCCGCAGTGCCAAAAGCTTCGGCGTAGATCCGATGGGCCACCAGATCGGTGCGGCCCTGCGGGCCACCGCCGGTCAGTGCGTACACGGTGTCGAAGACCTGGGCCGCGCTGATGATCCCGGTAACCGTCACGAAGAACAACGTCGGCCGCAGCATCGGCAGGGTGATGCGCCAGAACCGCTGCCACGCCGACGCGCCGTCGGTGCGCGCCGCGTTGTGGATGTCCTCCGGGATGGCGAGGATTCCGGCCAGGAAGAACAGCGTCACGTAGCCGACGTTGGTCCACACCACGACGGCGG
The DNA here is from genome assembly GCA_032230775.1 of Mycobacterium sp. Lineage (GTDB taxonomy): Bacteria > Actinomycetota > Actinomycetes > Mycobacteriales > Mycobacteriaceae > Mycobacterium. Next base: position 2,761 of record JAVXWV010000344.1, read on the forward strand.
ACACGACGGGCAGCGCGAGCCCGGGATCGGTGAGCCACTCGATCTGGTGTCCGAGCAGGGTGCTGACCGCGCCGTCGGTCGGTGCGAGGATCCACCGCCAGAGCACGGCGATCGCGAGTGGCGCGCAGATCCACGGCAGGACGTACAGCGTGCGGAAGAATCCGGTGCCGGGCAGCCCGCGCGCCAGCATCGCGGCGGCGATCAGGCCGAGCACCGTTTGCACGGGCACCACGATGGCGATGAATGCCAGGGTCACGACAAGCGAGGTCGCAAACGACCGGTCGGTAAGCACCGATTGCCAATTGTCCAGTTCGACATACCGAATCGAGCCAAGCAGATCCCACCGGTGCAGGCTCAGCCAAAACACCACCAGCATCGGCAGCAGCAGGAACGTCACCACGCCGAACAGACTGGGCGCCAGTAGCGCATAGCCCAGTGCCGTCGACCGGACGCGGTTGACTGCCACTGAGACATTAAAGCCCCAGACCTGCGCTGCCACTACGGTGGTGGCGTGAGCGCGCCCCGCCGAGTCGACGCCGACTTCCTCGGCTTGCCGCGACATCAGCTTGCCGACGCGGCGTTGTCCGCGGCAGTTGCGGCCGGTGCCAGCTATGCCGACCTGCGTGTTCACGGCATCACGACTGAGATGCTGCAGCTGCGCGACGGTGAGTTGGAGACCGCGGTCGTCAACCGCGAGATCGGCCTGGCGGTGCGCGTCATCGTCGACGGAACCTGGGGTTTCGCCTCGCATGCCGAGCTGGATCCGGTTGTGGCGGCAGAGACGGCGCGCCGCGCGGTACAGGTGGCGACGGCGCTGGCGCCGCTGAACGCTGAGCGCATCGAGTTGGCCGCCGAACCGATCTATTCCGATGTCAGCTGGGTGTCGGACTATCGCGTCGACCCGTTCACGGTCGGAGTCGCCGACAAGATCGCGGTGCTGGGGGAGTACTCCGGGCGGCTGCTGGCGGCCGATGGCGTCGACCACGTGTCTGCGGGCTTGCATGCTGCGAAGGAGCAGACGTTCTACGCCGACACATTCGGCTCGTCGATCACGCAGCAGCGGGTACGGGTGTTGCCGACGGTGGAGGCCGTCACCGTCGACGCCGCGGCGGGCATGTTCGACACCATGCGCACGCTGGCGCCGCCAACAGCGCGCGGCTGGGAGTACGTCGGGAGCGACGACGTGTGGAACTGGACCGCCGAGCTGGCGCAGCTGCCGTCGCTGCTTGCCGAGAAGGCCAAGGCGCCGAGCGTCACGGCGGGACCGACCGACCTGGTGATCGACCCCTCCAACCTGTGGCTGACGATTCACGAATCGATCGGCCACGCCACCGAGTACGACCGTGCGATCGGCTACGAGGCCGCCTACGCGGGCACCTCGTTCGCCACACCCGACAAGCTCGGCACCATGCAATACGGATCGCCGGTGATGAACGTGACTGCGGACCGGACAGTCGAATATGGCTTGGCCAGTGTGGGTTTCGATGACGAGGGGGTGCGAGCGCAAAGCTGGGATCTGGTGCGCAATGGCGTCTTCGTGGGGTATCAACTGGACCGCGTGTTCGCCCCGCGGCTGGGCGTGGGGCGCTCCAACGGCTGCTCGTACGCCGACTCGCCACACCACGTGCCGATCCAGCGGATGGCCAACGTGTCGCTGAGGCCGGGCGCCTGCGAGTTGAGCACGGACGACCTGATCGCCCGCGTCGAGGACGGCATCTACATCGTCGGCGACAAATCATGGTCAATCGACATGCAGCGCTACAACTTTCAGTTCACCGGACAGCGGTTCTTCCGCATCCGTGACGGTCGCCTCGACGGCCAGCTGCGCGACGTCGCGTATCAGGCGACCACCACGGACTTCTGGGGTGCGCTGGAAGCCGTTGGCGGGCCGTCGACCTGGCGGCTCGGCGGAGCGTTCAACTGCGGCAAGGCGCAGCCGGGCCAGGTGGCCGCGGTCAGCCACGGCTGCCCGTCGGCGCTGTTTCGCGGCATCAATGTGCTCAACACCCGTACCGAGGCGGGACGGTAGCCGATGATCGGCGCACAACAGGTCGTCGACACCGTGCTGGCAGAGGCCGCCCGGTTGGGTCGGGCCGACGAGACGATCGTGCTGGTCACCGATCGCGCCGACGCGTCGTTGCGCTGGGCGGGCAATTCGATGACCACCAACGGTGAGTCAGTGAGCCGGCACACAACGGTGATATCGATTGTGCGCCAAGGCAACACAGCCCATGTCGGCTCGGTGAGGTCCAGCGACGTGGATCCGTCCGTCATTGGCGACCTCGTCGCGGCGTCGCAACAGGCCGCGCTGTCCGCGCCCGAGGCACGCGACAGTGCGCCGCCGCTGCCGGGCAACCCCGTCCCTGCCGACTGGGATGCGCCGGTGCCGGGGACCGGTGCCCTGGTCTTCGCGGGACTGGCCGACGTCCTCGCGGCGCGCGGGTTTCGAGGCACGGATCAGTTGTACGGATACGCGCGGCATGTGGTGGCGACGACGTTTGTGGCCACGTCGTACGGGCTGCGGAGGCGCTACACGCAGCCGACGGGCTCGGTGGAGATCAACGCCAAACGCGACGGCGCCAGCGCGTGGGCGGGTGTCAGCACTCCCGATTTCGTTGATGTGCCAACGGATTCGCTTCTCGAGCAGCTGTCGACGCGGCTGGGCTGGGCGCGGCGCACGGTCGAGCTGCCTGCAGGGCGGTACGAGACGATCATGCCGCCGTCGACGGTGGCGGACTTGATGATCTACCTGACGTGGACGATGGACGGAAGGGGTGCCCAGGAGGGCCGCACGGCGCTGTCGGCTCCCGGCGGCGGCACACGTGTGGGGGAGAAGCTCACCGATCTGCCGCTCACGCTGTACTCCGACCCCACGGCACAGGGTTTGGCGTGCACACCGTTCGTCGCTGCGCCGAGCTCATCGGAGCGACTGTCGGTGTTCGATAACGGCATGGACATCGCGCCAGTCGACTGGATCCGCGACGGCACCATCAACGCTCTGGCCTACACGCGCGCCGCGGCGGCGGAGTTCGATGCGCCGGCGGCGGTGCCCGCCGACAACCTGCTGATGACGGGCGACTCGGCGAGCCTGGCGGACATGATCGCCGGCACGGAGCGGGGTCTGCTGCTGACCACGCTGTGGTACATCCGCGAGGTGGACCCGACCGTGCTGCTGCTGACCGGTCTGACCCGCGACGGCGTCTACCTGGTCGAGGACGGCGAGGTGACGGCTGCCGTCAACAACTTCCGGTTCAACGAAAGCCCACTGGACCTGCTGCGACGCGCGACGGAAGCCGGCGTCAGCGAGGTGACGCTGCCGCGGGAGTGGGGTGACTGGGCGACGCGAGCGGCGATGCCATCGCTGCGAATACCGGACTTCCACATGTCCTCGGTCAGCCAGGCGCAATAATCCTTGCGTGGCTGACGACCTAGACATGCCCGAGCGGCTCGCCGGATTGGTGGCGATGTCGTCGGGCGACGAGCGGCTCGACACACTGATCCGGCTGACATGCGGGAGGGCGCTGTCGCTTCCGCCGTTGCCGACGAAGGTCGACCTGATCGACGGAACGTCCGACCGCGAGGCAGTCGTTGTGGCGTTCGCCGAACAGTTCGCCACCGACGTGTCGGGGATTGGGGCTCACCAACGCGATCAGTTGCTGTCTGCATTGGGAGACAACGCGTTTCGCGTAGTCACCGCGATCTTCATCGCGGATTTCGTGCCGAGAGTGTGGGCGGGCTTTGACGCGCTCGGGATGGGCAGGCCAGGTAACGGGAGCGAGGTGGCGTGGGACGACGACACCGATCCGACACGTCCACTGCTCAAGGGTTTCGCGCCCGCGGTGGCGCGTCTGCGCGAGCTCGACCCGGTGACGACGGAGGTCGTGCGTCTGCGTGGAGCGGTGCAGCACAACTGCAGGTTGTGCAAGTCCCGGCGCGAGGGGTACGCGCTGGACGCCGGTGGCTCGGAGTCGTTGTATGCGGAGATCGAGGATTTCGAGACGTCGGCGCAGCTGTCGGACCGTCACAAGGCGGCGCTTCGATACGTCGACGCGCTGATCTGGTCGCCGTCCCGCATCGACACAGCCGTGGCGGCGGGTGTGCGCACACACTTCACCGAGTCGGCATGCCTTGAGTTGACGCTGGACGTGATGCGCAACGCGTGCAACAAGATCATGGTGTCGCTGGGCGCCGACGCGGCGCAAGTGTCCGAAGGCACGGAGCTGTTTCGGGTCGAGGCCGACGGCAAGACGGTCGTCGCCAGCTAAGCGTCGTGAAACACGACGTTGCGATCGATCGGATTGCGTTCTGTCCGTTGATTGTTGGCGGGAAACGTCGGGTCGGGATATCCGATGGCCAGCCCGGACAGGATGGCGTACTCCTGCGGGATGTTGAGTTGTTCGCGGACGATCTCGGGGTAGCCGGCGATTGACACTTGCACGCAGGTGCCGAGGCCGCGTGCCGTCAGCGCGAGTAGGAAGGTCTGCAGGAACATGCCGACGCCGACGCTGTCGACGTAGTGGAGGTCGCGGTGCATGCAGACGATGCCTGCCAGTGGTGCGCGGAAGAACTTCCAGTTGCGTAGCACCGCGATCCGGCGGCCCTGGGTGTCATCGCGCGTGATGCCCATCGATCCGTAGACCTTGGCGCCGAGATCGCGACGCATGTTGGCGAACAGCTCGGGAAGCTCGGGGACCACGGGCGGCTTGCTGGTGGCCTCGGCCAGTAGGGCGGCGACGAGGCGGTCCCTGGCGACGCCCGACACGAGCCGCAGGTGCCAGGGCTGGACGTTGGAGTTCGACGGCGCCCGGATCGCCAGTTCGAGGGCCTGATCAACCAACTCGCGGGGCACCGGCTTGTCCGGAACGAACATGCGGGTCGAATGTCGATCGTTGATGGCCTGCTCGAGGTCGTACATGACGGTCCTCCCGTTGGCGCTCGGCATGTGGAGGATATGGGACCATTGGTGCCGCGAAACCGCGAGCAGGGGCGGTAGCTCAGTTGGTTAGAGCCGTGGACTCATAATCCATTGGTCGCGGGTTCGAGCCCCGCCCGCCCCACTTCAGAGGCCATTTTTGATGTTCGATCTTGATTAGTCACCGTTTATTCACCGCTTTAGCGACGGTTCGGTCAAGGAGATCGGCCACCTGAGTGTGGACCCGGCCACGGGGCATGTAGCGGTCTTGGGTCATCGACACCTTTGATTGGCCAAGATGGTCGGCGCCGATTCGCGCCCGCATTACAACGACACCGACCCAATGGGCGAAGTGGAGGCCGAACTCGTCGTCGAGGGCGAGTCCGACCGGCAACACCAGTCTCGCGGGTTTGCACCTTTAGCGACAGCATCCCTTGCGTCCTGCATATATCCGCAGCACACCGGCGACGCAGGATGCCCCGCACCCACTCCCGATGACACGAGTAGGTGTCCAGCCGATTCGCCGCGGGCGAATACGGAAAACCGGGCGGGACCGTCTCGGACAGCGGGACCGGAACGGATTGCGGCGACCGCTCATTCCTGTCGGGCCAACTCGCGCCCGATACGGAGCAACGACGTTAGTTGCCCGCGGGGCCCCTCAGCCGGGCGTCTTCCCCCTCGATGTCGGTATCGGTATCCGTAGGCGCGTTGCCTGGGGGCGCCACTGGGTCGATGTTGCCGGTGCTGGGGTCATCCGGATCGGTCAACGGCGGATTGGCGTCCTCGTCCACAGTGCCCGCGGGTCGATCAGTACCGTCAGTCGGTTCGCGCTTTTCGGTGTCGCTCATGATGCCTTCCAAGACAGCCACTACCTGCGGCGTTCTCGTAGGGAAAATACCCAGAAAGGCGCCTTTGAAATCACGTCGGTACCGCCTTGACCCGCCACCCGCGGGGTTGGATGGCAGGCAGAAGCGCGAACGGCGTCCACCTTGAAACGCTCGCTGACGATGCCCTTGGCTGGACCGATGGTGTCGAGACGGGCCAGCGCGGACTCGAATTGCGGTTCGCCTGGTTGCCGTTTATTGACCGCCAATGCCTGAGAAATGACCGGAATCGGCGTTGCCGGATAGGACATGTCGAGCGGTGAAATTACTTGGCCCGCAAGGAAACGCGGGCAGTTATAGGTGTCGTCGAGATTCGGCTATCGGTAATCCATTGGTCGCGGGTTCGAGCCCCGCCCGCCCCACGTCATCGGTCTCTGTCGGCTGATGCTTGACAGTTACTTCGGTTGATCCCTGACATTCCCCTTCACGAGGGAGTTGGGCTTGGCTGAGCAGCGGTATCAGGCGGTGATTGCTGATGGATTGTCGGTGTCGCAGGTTGTCACATTGGCCGCTGTCGTGTCCACACCGTGCTTGGGCCGCCGCGGCACGGGTACCCGTCCGAGCACTATGACAGAAATGTCCAGAAGCACGGATGACATCGACCCTTGTGTGCGTGTTTACGGGGCGCAGGTCCACAATCTG
>JAVXWV010000425.1:0-6906 GCA_032230775.1 Mycobacterium sp.
GGGCGGCGAGCCGCGCCACTTCCCCCCGCACGAGTCTCGCGTAGAACGGCCACCACACGATCGACACCGCGATCAGCGTGTGGACGAAACCGGGGCCGAGCGCGGCGACGACCGCGATCGCCAGCACCGGCGCAGGCAGTGAAAGGAATCCGTCGGTGATCCGCATCAGCAGGCTGTCGATCCAGCCGCCCGTCGCGCCGGCGATCAGCCCGACGAGCCCGCCGAGAAGCAATCCGACGGCGACGACAACCAACGCCGCAAACCAGCTCGCCCTGACGCCGTAGAGCACCCGGCTCAGGATGTCCCTGCCGATCGCATCGGAGCCGAGAAGGAAGCCGGCCTTGCCGGGCGCCTGCAGCGGCATGCCTGCGGGCACCAGTGGATCATCCGGCGAGATGAGCGGCACCGCTAGGGCCGCGACCGTGACCACGAAGACCAACGACACGGCGGCCCAATTCATCAGCATCGGAGAGGTTTTCGGCAGCGACAGCAGTCGTACCCGCCCCCGCGCCCATGTACCTGCGGGCAGTGCGATCGCCATATCAGCTCGCCTTCCGCTCGATACAGGCGATTCGATGCAGATTGCCCGGCGCTCCCTCAAGCCGGACATCGAGCTGGCTCTCTGAGCAGGTGTCGATGGCGATCGGGCACCGCGGGTGGAACGCACAGCCGGTCGGCGGGGACAGCGGGCTGGCGGGTTCGCCTGGCAGCACCCGTGATTCGCGTCCGAGGTCCGGGATCGAATCGACCAGCGCCCGCGTGTAGGGGTGCACCGGATCGTTGACGACGTCGTCGGCGGGCCCGATCTCGACGATGCGGCCCAGGTACATGACCGCAATGCGGTCGGCGACCACGCGCGCGACCGAGAGATCGTGCGTCACGAACACGACCGACATGTCGAGGGTGCGACGGAGGTCGCCGATGAGGTTGAGCACGGAGGCGGCCAACGACACGTCGAGCGCGCTGGTGGGCTCGTCGCACAGCAGTACCGAGGGCGGCACCACGGTCGCGCGGGCCAGCGAAACCCGCTGGCGCTGACCACCGGAGAGTTGGCCGGCACGTGATTTGGCAACTTCGAGCGGCAGGCCGACACGCTGCAGCACCTCAGCCACCGCGTCCTGTCTTTGGCTGCGGGACATACCATTTCCCCGCAGTCGCTCAGCGATCAGTTCGCCGACCGACAGCCACGGCGTCAGCGATGCGCCCGCGTCCTGGAACACCATCTGTGGACGCTGGCCGCGTGCCACCTCGACGTCCCCAGAGCTCGGTTTCTCCAGCCCCGCGATGACCCTGAGAAGCGTGGATTTGCCCGATCCGCTCTCGCCGACCAGCGCAACCGATTCGCCGTGGGCGACGGTCAACGAAATACCGCGCAGTGCTTGAAGTTTGCCGAAAGACTTGACCGCCTCGTGAAGCACCACCGCGGGCGGCTCGGACGTCTCGGCGGACTCTGTTTCCGGCTCGATGTCCCCGGTGGTGGTGGTCAGGCGGGAGCCGAGTTCGGCGGACACGGCTTCGAAAGGCACGATGCACGCGCTTACGCGGCCGGGGGCGACCGTAGTCGGGTCGGGAGCGGTCGCCTCACATGCGGTGGTGGCCAGCACGCAGCGTGGTGAAAACGCACAACCCGGGAGGGGATCCACCGGGCTTGGAACCGAACCGGCAAGCGCTGCGAGCTTACGGTGCCTGGCGGTGTCCAGCGTCAGTCGGGAGCGCAGCAGTCCGTGGGTGTAGGGGTGGGCAGGCGTGCCGAGAACCTCTGCGGTCGGACCGATCTCGGCGATCCGGCCGGCGTAGAGCACCGCGATGCGATCCGAGATCTGCGCGGCTACCCCGAGGTCGTGGGTGATCAGCATGATGCTGCAGCCGATTTCGCTGCGCAGCCGCTGAAGCAGCCGAAGGACCTGGGCCTGCACGGTGACGTCGAGGGCGGTGGTCGGCTCGTCGGCGATGATCAACTCCGGGTTGCCTGCGATCGCGATGGCGATCATCACCCGCTGCCGCAGCCCACCGGAAAGCTCGTGCGGATACGCCCGGAACCGGCGCTTGGGTTCGGGGATGCCAACCGCGGTGAGCAGCTTGAGCGCCTCCTCTTCACTGCCTGCGGCCTCGGCCACCTGCTTGCCGATCCGCATCGTCGGATTCAGGGACGTCATCGGGTCCTGGAAGATGGCGCCGAGGTCGAGGCGGCGCACCTTGCGCAGCGTTTTCGCGTCGCCGGTCACCATGTCGGTGTCCGCCACCTTCACCGAGCCTCGCACCCGTGCCTGTGACAGCAGGCCGAGCATGGTGAACCCAAGGACGCTCTTGCCAGACCCCGATTCGCCGACCAGGCCGAGGATCTCTCCGGGCGCGATGTTGAGAGACACGCCGCGCAACGCGTGCACGTCACGGCCATTCCGCCGGAATGTGACGTGCAGGTCGGTGATTGCCGCGACCGGTGCAGCGTCGGCCGCCGGGCTCGACGCCGCTGCGTCGACCTCGGATACTGCACTACCCATCCACCGCTCCCTAGTACCCCCGGCCTGTCAATTGACAGTTTTCATGGCGGCCGGGGGCGGTGGGTGTCGCTGGCGTAACCAAACTGCGGCTCTGCGTAACCGATTCGTGTCCCGCGTTTCTATCATGTGACAGAAAAGCATTTCCACTGCTCAGTGGGTCACGATGGGGCGATGTCGATCACTCGTGCTGGCCGCCCACGGTTGCGGACCCAGCGGCGGCCTGGGACAACCGCACGCGACGAGATCCTCGACGCGGCGGGCGAGCTCTTCACGACACTCGGCTACACCGGCACGTCGACTCGCACCATCGCCGAGGCCGTCGGTATTCGCCAGGCTTCCCTTTATCACTACTTCAAGACAAAAGATGACATCCTCTGCGCCTTGCTCAGCCAAACGGTGATGCCGACGCTGATGCTCGTCGAAAGCCTGACGGGCACCGAGCCGTCGATGAGTCCGGCCGAACACCTGCATGCCCTTGCGCTCTTCGACGGCCGCCAGCTGCTGGACGGCCGCTGGAACCTTGGCGCGCTGTACATGCAGCCCGAGCTGCGAGGAGCGCACCTGGAGCCGTTCTGGTCGGACCGGGAGCGGCTGCGGCTGCACTACCTGGCGATGAGCCGGGCCATCGTCGCGGAAACCAGCGTCGACGAGGCGGCCGCCGATCTGCCGTTCCGCTTGGTGGAGTCACTGGTCAACATGTGGCACAAACGGCCGGGCCCGGACCGAATGAAACTGCCGGAACACGTTGCGGACGCGTGCATCCGGGTGCTCGGCATGCCGGACAGTGCGACCCCGGTACTGCGCGAGCGTAGTCAGCTCGAATTGGCCAGGTACGCGGCGGCCAACTAGTCCGAGTACGGCCTAGGGACTGGACAGCAGTGTCCCGAACTTCATCGCCAGCCACGGCTTGCGGCCGCCGGGCCGCAGCTGCCCGCGGAGGACGGGCGAGAGCTGTGAGATGCGTCCGTAACCCAGTAGCAGGAAGGCGACCGGATCCGCGGTGATGACGCAGTCGGCCTTCTCTCCCGCCGCGCTGACGACCGCGGTGCCGTCGTCGACGGCCATTCGGTAACTGGGGCCGCCGCGCATCCGCAACTCGAAACTGATGTGCACGCCTGCTGCGCGCCGGGGACGCAGGTATTGCGGCGCGACACTAAGCACGCCGGGGATCACCAGGAACGCGTCGGCCGCGGAGATGGTCCACGGGATGTTGGCCGTGCGCGAGATGTCGAGGCCGTGGATCAGCTGCTCGCCGAGCAGCAGCGCGGCCATCGTGGCAGGACCGATCACCAGCCCGTTGGGAGTGGCTATTTGGACGCCCGGATCGGCGGCCGCGGCCACGTTCAGGTACGCGTCGGTGGATGTCTCGAGCATGTCGGCCAGGCGGTGAAGGTCGCGCTCGGGCACCTCTTCGAGGTGGCGGGCGTTGACCTTCGCACTGAGCCGCGAGGGTGATTCTGTCGGTCGATTGGCGTGGGTCATATAGCCATTGGCGTGACGTGTCAGTGCCTGGGTGTAGTCACGGAGATCACCGACGACGTGCGCGGCGGTTTCCGCGGCGGTCCAGATCAACCCCGGTGCGGGTGCGTCGGGTTTGTCTATGCGGCGCCACAGGTCGGCGCTTCGTGCCACGGCGTCGCGCAGCGCGTTGAGAGTGAGGCCGTAGGCCTGACGGGTGTCCTCGGCGGGGCCGCTGAGGTGCACGGGTGCTGAAGTCATAGGGCAACTATGTCACATATCGTTACTATGTCAATAGGGTATGCTGGGTCTTCCCGAAGAGGAGCGATACATGTCGGATCCGGCGGCCGAACCCGCCTCGCTGCGCGCCGAACAGGTAGCGCAGACGCGGGCGGCTCTGGTCGCGGCAGGCAGGCGCCTGTTCGGCGAGAACGGCTTCCGCGCGACCTCGGTCGAGGACCTGGCGCGTGAAGCCCGCGTCACTACGGGCGCGCTATATCACCACTTCCCCACCAAGACAGCGGTTTTCGAGGCGGTGTTCCTGCAGGCGCACATCGACTTGATGACGGAGGCCGCGAAGGCTGCGAAGGGCGCGTCCGATGGCATCGACGAGCTGGCGCGTGGCTTCGAGGCCTTTCTCGACGGCGTACTTCAGCCGGATATGCAACGGATCCTGATCGTCGATGGGCCCGCCGTGCTGGGCCTGGCCCGCTACACGGAGCTCGACGAGCAATACGCGCACGCGGTGATCGTGCACTCGCTGACGGCCGCCGCGGAGGCGGGGACGATCACGGTCGAGGACCCCGAGACCGCCACCCGGCTGCTGCTTGGGGCGCTGACCCGCGGCGCGATGCTGATCGCGAACTCGCCAGACCCAATCGAGACACGGCACGCCGTCGCCAAGTCGATGCGGGCTCTGCTGTCGAGCTTCACTCCGTCGCGCTGATGGCGGATGCTGGAGACATGACGCGTCCGCGACCGCTGCGCCGATTCGACCCCTTCCGGCCGATCGACATGCTGACGTCGCTGTGGTCGTCGGCGGCGGTAGCGCCGGTCACCACCGGAGCGGCGGCGGCCTACCGCACGCTGTTCATGACGGTGCGCCGGCTGGTGGTGGGCCGCAGGCTTGCGGTCCGGCTGGATGACGGCGATCTCACGCTGACGGTCACCGAATTCGACTCGCGTCTCGACGTGCGCGGCCTTTCGGTCGGCCAGCTCAACGATGTCCGGCTCGCTGCGCGTGACATCTCTTGGCAGGACAGTCGATTCGACCGGGCGACCGCGGTGATGCACAACGTGCATATGAAGCCGACGACGCCACCGATGTTGGTGGCCGCCCCGGTCGAGCTGACGCTGGAGGTACCCGCGCCGGTGCTCGACGATTTGTTCCTGTGGGCGGCGCCGCGGCTGTCCGGTGAAGTGGGTGCGGACGGCATCGCGCGCCTGCGACTGGCCAGCAGGCCGCTGCTTGGCCACATCGAGGTCGATGCCCGCCTCGACGGCTCGACACTGTGGCTGCGGCCCGTCGGCCTGGTCATCCGCCAGTCGCGATGGAGGCTGCCTGCGCGCACGCCCGCCTACCCGGTGCACCTGCCCGAGCTTCCGCACGGGCTTGTGTTGACCGGTATCAGCTTTGCGCCCGACGTGGTGTGCCTGTCGGGCACACTGCCGGAATGGCGGATGGATGTCCCGCGAAAACGCTTGGAGGACATCCTCAATCAGCTCAGCGTGGTCGGCGTGCCACTGAATCTCACCAGGCTGGGTCGGCTCTTCTAGTAACGCGCTGACTCAGTGCTGGTCTGAAGGCCTGTCGTCACTCGACGACGTGGCGGATCGACCGCCTTGCAACCCGGACTCGACGGTGAGCGAGCCATCCAGCGGGTCATAAAGCTGAACGGCGTCGGGAATCGGCGGGACCCACGGGTGGCGGAACCTCGTGAAGAACTCGGTTGTCGGCGGCAGGAATACCGCGTCGACGAAGCAGCCGAGCGCGATGGTGAAGACGCGGCCGCCGGTATGCGGGAAGATCGCGTCCATGTAAATGCTGGAGCCACACACCGCACAGAAGCGGTAGTTGATTCCTCCCGGCATGCCCACGGCACCGACGCCGTCGACTTCGAGGCCGTTGTAGCAGCGCGTCTCGCCAGTGATCGACACGACTTGTTCCTCGGGGAACTGCGCCGAAGCGATGAACACGTTCCCCGATCGCCGTTGGCAGAAATCGCAGTGACATACGTAGACGAGCATCGGCTCGCCCTCCACAGTGACTTCGACCCGACCGCAGGCGCATCGAGCGGTTCGCGTTGTCATACGCACCCTCCCCGGCAAACACTGCCGGATGTGGCGGTCCAACGCGTCAGAACGGTGGTGGTTCGTAGTTCTTGGCGAGCCACGCTTGGCGTTCTTGTGCTTGTTGGGCGATGAGTTCGGTTCTTTCGCGACGCTCTTGCTTGATGCGGTCGCGGCGGTCTTGTTCGCGGGTCTGCTTGCGGCGCGGCATCATCACCGCCTTGTCGGTGTCCGGCAGGTCGAGGTTCGGCGGTAAGTCGAGCTCGCCTGTGGGTTGCCCGAGTGCGGGAAACATCGCCGCGCCGTGGGCTTCGGTGGTGTAGGTGTGTCCGGTCGGGGCAGTGAGAATGATTGTGCCGTCGGGCAACTGCTGATCGCGCCAACCGCAAAACGTTTTGAGCAGATGATGAGTCCGGCAGTACGGCTTGTTGTTCGACGGATGAGTTGGCCCGAATGGGTAGGGCACCGTGTGGTCGACATCGCACTTGTCCACCGGTCTGTCGCAGCCGGGCCAGCGGCACGTCAGGTCGCGCCACCGAATGAACTCGAGTGTTTTTGCAGACGGCCGATACCCCGGATCAGGCTCTCCGGTCGGCAAAGCGACCGGCTTGAGCGTGGCAGACTTGGCCAGCTCGCGCACCGACTCGGCGGGCAGGAT
>JAVXWV010000487.1:0-4249 GCA_032230775.1 Mycobacterium sp.
CTGAAGAGCGCCGGTGTCGACCCCGCGGCCGTCGACGTCGTCATCAACACCCACCTCCACTCCGACCATGTCGGCTGGAACACCATGGGGCGGGACGGCGGATGGGTCCCCACGTTTCCCAACGCCCGCTATCTGATTGCGGACGCGGACTACAGACACTTCCATCCCGACAACGTCGCGCGACGTCCCGCGCCACGCACCGAAGTCGAAGCGGCATGGCAGGCGGGCGGCCTGATTGTGTTCGAGGACAGCATTCTTCCCGTGGAAGAGCAGATCCAATTGTGGTCCGACGACTATCAGCTCACTGAATCTTTGCGGCTTCGTCCGGCGCCGGGTCATACTCCTGGCGCGTCGGTGGTGTGGCTCGACGCGGGCAAGCCTGCGGTGTTCGTCGGCGACCTTACGCACTGCCCGATGCAGCTGCACCGCCCGAATGATTCATGCGCCTGGGATGAGGACTTCGCGGCGGCGGCCGTGACACGCAGACGTGTACTGACCGAAGCCTCCCGGCGGCGGGCTGCGGTAATTCCGGCGCACTATCCCGGGCACGGCGGCGCGACGGTGGTCGCCCGCGGCGACGCGTTCATGGTCGACGACTGGTTGGAGCTGCCGCCGATCTAGCGGCTGCTTTGGGGGAGGTGCGCCTTTGCTTCGGCGTAACCTGCCTCGGCGGGCGCGTCGGCCCAGGCATACACGAGGTGAAGCACGCCGGTCTCGAACGTCTGAGATGACAAGAGTTTCAACGGGATCGACTCATCCTCGTCGAACAGCCGCATGCCCTTGCCTACCGTCAGCGGGTGCACCAGCAGGTGCAGCTCGTCAAGCAGTCCGGCGGCCAGCAGCGCACGCACCACCGACACTGAGCCGCTCATCCCGATGTCGCCCCCCGCTTCGCTCTTCAGCGCCGTGACCGCGTCGACGAGATCGCCCTTGATCTGCTCCGAGTTGCGCCAAGAGAATTGCAGGTGCTGGCGCGACACCACGATCTTGCGCGTATCGCCGAGCTTCTTGGCGAACTCAGCATCCTCGCCGCCGCCGACCTCACGGTCCGGCCACGCTCCCGCGAAACTGTCATAGGTCTTGCGGCCGAGCAGGATGGTGTCCGCGGCGCCGAGCTGGCCGCCGACCGCGGCCCCCATTTCGTCGTTGAAGTACGGGAAGTGCCATTGGTCCGGCGCCTCCACAACGCCGTCGAGTGCGATGAACAGGCCCGCCGTGATTTTCCTCATGCCGGTCTGACAATCGGCGACGGCAAAACTCATCGCACTTAGGGCTCCGACGAGCTACGGGGGCGGCGTTGCCGATCCGGTCGCGTTGCTCTGCAGGATGTCGTCGTGGCAGTTCACGTGCGTCTGCCCGGTCTGCTCCATGCACACCAGAACCGGTGACTCCGTTTCCGACGGATACACCTCGTCGTTCGCGCCTGCGGTGGCGGTCGGACTCGAGATCTCGCCTGGATACGTCGACCAGATCGCGGCGTTCGTCGTCGGTAGGTGTGCGCAGTACGCGGGCGCACCGCGTTCGGTGATGCCCGCGGCGCCCAACGTCGCACAGTTGGCGCCGACGACAACCACCGGCAACGTGACACCGCCCGGTGAAGCGGGCGCGGACGACGCTGTCGGCGGATTCGGCTTGGCCGCGGCGTGATGACCACGGTTGCGGTCGAACAACACGAAGGCGACGGCGGCGACCGCGAGCACAGCCAACGCGACGGCGACGGCGACCGCCAAGCGCCGCCGCGGCTTCTGTTCGGCCCTGGCATGCCGCGGACCGGTCACGGCGAGTGCCGCCATGGTCGCCTCGGCAGCCAGCGCGGGCTCTTCGATGCCGACATGCTTGGCAAGGGCACGCGCGAAATCTATGCATCGGTTGTACCGATCGTTCGGCGACTTGGCCAGAGCCTTGTCGAAAACCGGTCCGAGACCGGACAATTCGGGGCGTCGGGCGCCGATCTGCGGTGGATCCGCGGTCAGATGCTTACTGATGACGACCGCGGGGTTGGAATGGTGGAACGGCGGTGTGCCGGTCAGCAGCTGGAAGGCAGTTGCAGCAAGTGCGTACTGGTCGGCGCGACCGTCGACATCCTCACCCTTGAGCTGTTCGGGCGCGGCGTAAGCGACGGTGCCGACCGTCATGTTGGTTCCGGTCAGCGCGCTCGTCTCGCCGACCCGCCGGGCGACCCCGAAGTCGGCCAACATGATCCGCTCGTCATCGCCGCCCGGGTTGGCCATCAGGATGTTGGCCGGCTTCACATCGCGGTGCAGCAGCCCGCGTTGGTGCGCATAGTCGAGCGCGTCTGCCACCGCAGTGACGATGCGGACGGCCTTCTCCGGCGGCAGCCCGTCCAGATAGCGCTCGGTCAGCAGCCGGGCCGCATCGGTGCCTTCGACGTAGTCCATCGAGATCCACAGCTGGCCGTCGACCTCGCCGCGGTCGTGAACCTCGACGATGTGCGGGTGCCACAGTGTGGCCGCGATGTCGGCCTCCCGCTTGAACCGCTCGCAGTACTCGCTTTCCGCGCACACCGTTGCCGACAGCACCTTGAGCGCGTCGCGGCGCGGCAGCCGGGGATGCTGGGCCAGATAGACCTCGCCCATCCCACCCGCGCCCAGCCACCGCAGGATTGTGTATCCGGCGATGACCTGGCCGTCCGTTAGCGGCATGGGCGCATCCTAGTTGCCTGCTTAGATCGGGGTGAGGCCGTGCTTGCGCTGCACACGGTCGATCTGCTTGTTGCGGAGCAACCGCATGGACTTGCGCAGCAGCAGCCGTGTCTCGTGGGGCTGGATCACGGCGTCGATGAAGCCACGCTCGGCGGCGATCCAGGGTGTCGCCATGTTGAGGTTGTACCCCTCGATGAACTCTTTACGAATCTTCTGCACCTCGGGTGCGGTCGGATCAGGAAACCGCTTCACCAGAAGCTGCGCCGCGCCCTCGGCGCCGATCACCGCGATCCTGGCGGTCGGCCATGCGAAGTTGAGGTCGGCCGACAGCTGTTTGGAACCCATCACCGCGTACGCGCCGCCGTAGGACTTGCGGATAGTGATCGTCACCTTCGGAATGTCGGCCTCGACGACGGCGTTGAGGAACCGGCCGCCCCGCTTGATGATGCCGCCCTTCTCCTGCTCGACGCCGGGCATGAAGCCAGGTGTGTCAACGACGAAAACCATTGGGAGATTGTAGGAGTCACAGAACCTGATGAACCGCGCCGCCTTGTCGGACGCCTCGTTGTCGATCGCACCCGACAAGTGCATCGGCTGGTTGGCGATGACCCCCACCGGGCGCCCGTCGACGCGCGCGAAGGCCGTGATGATCGAGGGCCCGGCCTGCTGAGCGACGTCCAACACATCGCCGTCGTCGAAGATCCGCAGCAGGATCTCGTGCATGTCGTAGGCCATGTTGTCGCTGTCCGGCACGATGGAATCCAGCTCGTAATCGTGCGGAGTGGTCTCCGGTTCCAGACCGGGGTTGACGATCGGCGCGTCTTCGAATGTGTTGGGGGGCAGGAAACTCAAGTAATCGCGGACGTATTGGAACGCCGCGGCTTCGTCCTCGACCACCTGATGAATGTTGCCGTAGCGGGCCTGCGCGTCGGCACCGCCGAGCTCGTCGAGGCTGACGTCCTCACCGGTGACGTCCTTGATGACATCGGGACCGGTGACGAACATGTAGCCCTGGTCCCGCACCGCCACCACCAGGTCGGTCTGGATCGGCGAATACACCGCTCCGCCAGCACATTTTCCGAGGATGATGGATACCTCCGGGACCAGGCCGCGCAGCAGCTCGTGGCGACGGCCCAGCTCGGCGTACCACGCCAGAGAGGTCACCGCGTCCTGGATCCTGGCGCCTGCCGAGTCGTTGATGCCGATGATCGGGCAGCCGACCATCGCCACCCACTCCATCAGCTTGGCGACCTTGCGGCCGAACATTTCTCCGACCGAGCCCTGGAACACCGTCTGATCGTGGCTGAACACGCCGACCGGCCTGCCGTTGATGGTGGCGTGGCCGGTGACCACGCCGTCGCCGAACAGCGCGTCGGGATCGCCCGGCGTCTTGCACAGCGCACCGATCTCCAGAAAGCTGCCGGGGTCGACCAGCGCATGGATGCGTGCGCGGGCGCTTGGGATGCCCTTTTTCGCGCGCTTCGCGACGGCCTTCTCGCCGCCTGGTTCCTTCGCCAGTTCGAGCTTCTCGCGGAGTTCGGCGAGCTTCTCGGCAGTAGTGACCGGGGGGTGGGTGCGAGACGGTT
>JAVXWV010000508.1:0-5392 GCA_032230775.1 Mycobacterium sp.
AGGCGGACCAGAGTGCCGCTCCCGCCGATCCTGCCGGGGACGGCAAGGCCACGTGCCCGCCGGTGTCGATCGCGATGGCGGGTGCGCTCAACGGCCCCGATGCCGCGCTGGGCATCAACATCAAGAACGGCGTGCAACTGGCGATCGACAAGCACAACGCCGCCAACGCGGGCTGCCAGGTGCAGCTCAAGCCGTTCGACACCGAAGGTGATCCGCAGAAGGCGACGGCGATTGCGCCGCAGATCGTCGACGACCAGTACACGATCGGGCTCGTCGGCCCGGCGTTCTCCGGTGAAACCAAGGCCACCGGGACGGTGTTCGACCAGGCCGGTCTCGTCGCCACCACCGCGTCGGCGACGAACCCGACGCTGTCCGAGAACGGCTGGAAGACGTTCTTCCGCGGTCTGGCGAACGACGCGGTGCAGGGCCCGGCGGTCGCCAACTATCTGAAGAACACGTTGAGCTACAAAAAGATCTGCGTGATCGACGACAGCACCGACTACGGCCTCGGCCTGGCCTCGGCGGTGCGCCAGACTCTGGGCCCGATCGCCGATTCAGGTTGCAACATCTCGGTGAAGAAGGGCGACAAGGACTTCTCCGCCGCGGTGACACAGGTCAAGGGAGTCGGCCCGGACGCGGTGTTCTACGGCGGCTACTACTCCGAGGCGGCGCCACTGACCCAGCAGCTCAAGGACGGCGGCTTCACCGGAACCTTCGTATCGGCCGACGGCACGAAGGATCCCGAGTACGTCAAGCAGGGTGGCGAAGCGACCAAGGGCGCCATTCTGTCCTGCCCGTGCGGCCCGGCCACCGGAACGTTCGCCGATGAGTACAAGAAGAAGTTCAACGCCGACGCGGGCACCTACAGTGCCGAGGGCTACGACCTCGGCACCATCCTCGTGAAGGGCATCGACTCAGGAGCCATCACTCGGCCCGCGCTGCTGGACTTCGTCAAGAACTACAACGGCCAGGGCGTGGCGCGTAAGTACCAGTGGACCCCCACCGGTGAGCTCACCACCAACCTGATCTGGATCTTCAAGGTTCAGTAGTCGCACAAGCGAAGCGCGTCCGAGACCGAAAGGCTCGGACGCGTTTTCGCTAGAGACACCGTCGCGAGGAGCCCGCCCCCGGATGATCCACGAGTGCCTAGACCACGGGACCCAATACGCCTGCCTGGCCGCCAACATCAACTTCAACCTAGAAGGCCTGCGAATCGGCTTCTGGCAGTTGACGATCGACGGGCTCGCGTGGGGTGCGATCTATGCGCTGGTGGCCGTCGGCTACACGCTGGTGTTCGGCGTGCTGCGGCTGATCAACTTCGCTCACTCCGAGATCTTCATGCTCGGCATGTTCGGCGCCTACTTTGCCCTCGACGTCATCATGGGGTTCACGCCGAGCGGCAATGCCTACAACAAGGGCATTGCGTTGACGATCTTGTATCTGGCCATCGCCATGCTGTTCGCGATGTTGGTGTCTGGCACGGCGGCCGTCGGGCTGGAATTCGTCGCGTATCGGCCATTGCGAAGACGGGGTGCCCGTTCGTTGACGTTCCTGATCACCGCGATCGGCATGTCGTTCGTGCTGCAGGAGTTCGTGCACTTCGTTCTGCCCAAGCTGCTCAAGGGATATGGCGGCAGCAATGCGCAACAGCCGATCATCCTGGTGCAGCCGAAGACGCAGTTTCACATCTTCAGCGCGACGGTCTCCAACGTCACCATCGTGATCATCGTCGCGGCGTTGATCTTCGCGGTGCTGACCGACTACGCGATCAACCGGACGAAGTTCGGCCGCGGCATCCGCGCTGTCGCCCAGGATCCGACTACCGCCACGCTGATGGGCGTGTCACGCGAGCGGATCATCATGACGACGTTCCTGATCGGCGGGCTGCTCGCAGGCGCCGCCGCGCTCTTGTACACGCTGAAGGTTCCGCAGGGGATCATCTACTCCGGCGGATTCCTGTTGGGCATCAAGGCATTCTCCGCCGCCGTGCTCGGTGGCATTGGCAACCTTCGCGGCGCGCTGCTCGGCGGCCTGCTGCTGGGCATCATGGAGAACTACGGGCAGGCGGTCTTCGGTACCCAATGGCGCGACGTGGTGGCGTTCGTACTGCTCGTTCTGGTGCTGCTGGTCCGGCCGACCGGGATACTCGGTGAAAGCCTCGGGAAGGCAAAGGCATGAGCGTCACCGACAAGGTTCTCGCACCCGGTGACCGTCTCAGAGAGTGGTGGGACGGCCTGCCGCGGGTGCAGAAGTGGTCCTTCGGCGTCGTGCTGTTCGGGGCGCTGGCCCTGCTGCCCCTGTACACCCCGTCGTTCCTGGACACCCCAGGCATCAGCTTCGGCGGGACGATGGCCCAGTTCGCGATGGTCGCGATCATCGCGATCGGGCTTAATGTGGTGGTCGGCCAGGCCGGCCTGCTCGACCTCGGTTACGTCGGCTTCTACGCCGTCGGCGCGTACACCGTCGCGCTGCTGACCAGCCCCAACAGCCCGTGGAACAAGTTGAGCCCGACCGGATTCTTCAGCGCGCCATGGGCGTGGTTGTCGTGTGTCCCGCTGGCGATGGCGATGACCGCGCTGGCCGGGCTGATCCTTGGCATCCCGACATTGCGTCTGCGCGGTGACTACCTGGCGATCGTCACGCTGGGATTCGGCGAGATTATCCGGCTGCTGGCCGACAACCTCTCCGACATCACGAACGGTCCGCGGGGGCTGAGCCGGGTGGCGTTCCCGCGGCTCGGGCAAAGCGAGAAGCTCCCCGACGGTGTGTTCTCCAATGGAAACGCGTCGGGCCACGCCAACTATGGAACCTGGTGGTTCTGGCTCGGCCTGGTGCTGATCGTCGCCCTCCTGCTTTTGGTCGGCAACCTCGAGCGCAGCCGGGTTGGTCGCGCATGGGTGGCCATTCGCGAGGACGAGGACGCCGCGGAAGTGATGGGCGTCAACACGTTCCGGTTCAAGCTGTGGGCGTTCGTGATCGGCGCGGCGATCGGCGGACTGTCCGGTGCGCTGTACGCGGGCCAGGTGCAGTACGTCGCGCCGCCGACGTTCAACATCATCAACTCGATGCTGTTCCTATGCGCGGTGGTGCTCGGCGGGCAGGGCAACAAGCTGGGAGTGATCTTCGGCGCGTTCATCATCGTCTACCTGCCGAACCGATTGCTTGGCGTGCACTTCCTCGGCATCAACCTCGGTGACCTGAAGTATCTGTTCTTCGGCCTGGCCCTGGTGGTCATGATGATCTTCCGGCCTGAGGGGCTTTTCCCGGCCCGCGCTCAACTGCTGGCGTACGGCAGGGCCGCCCGCAACTGGTTGCGATCTCCACCCGTGGAGAAGGAGCCAGCAAGGTGACGATCGAAGACCTGGCAGGCGTCCATCGGGAGATTCACGTCGCCGAGGGTGAAGTCCTTTTGGAGACAACAGATTTGACGATGAAGTTCGGCGGGCTAGTGGCGCTGGATTCAGTCACCTTCAACATCCGTCGCGGGGAGATCCTCGGCCTGATCGGGCCCAATGGTGCGGGAAAGACCACCTGCTTCAACGCGATCACGGGGGTGTACCGGCCGAGCTCGGGCACGGTGATCTTCGACGGGGCGCCGCTGGGCCGGATCAAACGTCACCAGATCACCCGCAAGGGCATCGCCCGCACCTTCCAGAACATTCGACTGTGGGGTGAGATGACGGCGGTGGAGAACGTCGTCGTCGCCACCGACGCGCGGCACAAGACCTCGGTGCCCGGCGCGCTGGTCCGCACGCCGCGTCATCGCCGGGAGGAGAAGACGGCGATCGAAAGGGCCGCGGCGCTACTTCATTTCGTGGGCATCGCCAACCGTGGCGAGGAGAAGGCGAAGAACCTGCCCTACGGCGATCAGCGGCGGCTGGAGATCGCCCGCGCGCTGGCGACCGAGCCGAAGCTGTTGTGCCTGGACGAACCGGCCGCTGGGTTCAACCCGAGCGAGAAGGCCGCGTTGATGGAGTTGATCCGCAAGATCCGCGACGACGGTTACACGGTGCTGCTCATCGAGCACGACATGCGAGTGGTCATGGGTGTCACCGACCGCATCGTCGTTCTGGAGTTCGGTCGCAAGATCGCCGACGGCCTGCCCGCAGAGATCCGCGAAGACCCGAAGGTGATTGCCGCTTACCTGGGGGTGCCCGATGACGAACTCGAATAACACCGACGAACGCCCTGTTCTGCTCGAGGCCCGCGACGTCGTCGTGCACTACGGACGAATACAGGCGCTGCACGGTGTGTCGGTGGTGGTGCGCGAGGGTGAGCTGGTGACCCTGCTCGGCGCCAACGGCGCGGGCAAAACCACGATGATGCGAGCGATTTCGGGGCTGCGTCCCCTCACCTCGGGCTCGGTGTGGTTCGACGGTCAGGACATCACCCGCGTCAAGGCTCACAAGCGAGTGACCGACGGCCTGATCCAGGCGCCGGAAGGCCGTGGCGTGTTTCCAGGCATGACGGTGACCGAGAACATCGAAATGGGTTGCTACGGAAGGAAGTTCGCATCCAAGGCCGAGCACAAGGAGAAGCTGGACTGGGTGCTGGAGACGTTCCCGCGGCTGGCCGAGCGCAAGAACCAGGTGGGCGGCACGCTGTCCGGGGGCGAGCAGCAGATGCTGGCGATCGGGCGGGCGCTGATGGCCCGGCCGAAGGTGCTGCTGCTCGACGAACCGTCGATGGGCCTTGCGCCGATGGTGATCTCGCAGATCTTCAAGATCATCGCCGAGATCAACTCGCAGGGCACCACCGTGCTGCTGGTTGAGCAGAATGCGCAGCAGGCGCTCAGCCGCTCCGACCGCGCCTACATTCTGGAGACCGGCGAGGTCACCAGAGAGGGCAACGCGAAAGAGTTGTTGGCCGACGACAGTATTCGCGCGGCCTATCTGGGCGTCGCCTAACTACCGCGAGCGTGCGTGTTTGCGCGCCGACGCGCCGTCAGACGCGTACAGGTCACGCACACTCGCGCGCGACGAGCGTGCGCTGAATGCCCGCGATCGACGGCATGTCGCGGAGCAGACACGCACGCTCGCGATAAAGGGTTCACGTTAGGACGCGACTCGCGCCTCGATCGCGTCGAGCACCTCAACCTGTTGGGGTGGGACGGCGACGTGCATGATGACGTCGTCGCCCGCCGCCTCGAATTCGAAAGTGAAGAACGAGCAGCACTCGCTCTCGCGGGCCGCCAGGTCACGAGCGGTGGTCTCGGCGTTGCGGGGGAGAACCAAGTCCAATCGCGTCGGTTCGGAGCGTTGCATTGTCAGCGCATGGGCGAACAGTTCGTCGAACTCGGCCACCCGCAACGGACGTTCTACAGTCGGGAGCGTGCACGCGTCGGGCGCCCAATCGTCGGGAGTCGCCATCAGTCGACCCTAGCGCGGCGACC
>JAVXWV010000550.1:0-3778 GCA_032230775.1 Mycobacterium sp.
GTGGGGCAGGCCGAAGGTTCGGCTCACCGGTGCCATCGCCGAGCACCTCAAGGACGTGACGATCCACCTGTCGTTGACGCACGAGGCCGACACCGCTGCCGCGGTCGCCATTCTCGAGGAGCGCTAACAGAACCGCGGGCATCATGAACGGGCCTGCGGTAGCGCGGACTTCGGAAGGCGACGGCGCCAGCTCGCTGTCGCGTCGTCGCCCTCGGTATGAGTTTGGTGCTCAAGCCCGAGGCTGTCGCACTGAACCTATTGGCGGACCGGGCACCCCGCGATCGCGTCCTCCAGCTGCGCAGGACCAGTTCCCTTCGCCGGGTCGGTCTTCCATGGCCACTCTGTGGAACGGAACGGCGCCAGGCTCGGCAGATGCGCTTCCTTGCCACGTTTTGCCATCTCGCGCTCGATCGCCGCCCGGCCGCCACCACCGAGGAGCTCGACGTCCATCGCGAAGAAGTCGCGGAAGAAGACCATCCCAAGAGAGCGGTCGGCGACGATGCGGCCAAGCACGTCGAGCAACTTCTCCGGTGTTGTCTCGAACTCCGCCGTCTCGACAAGCAACAACCGGTCACCCATCGTCTCCGTGCCCATGAACTGGACAAGGACGCTGTAGAGGATGTTGTTCTGCCGGGTGACGTACATCGAATTGTTGACCGCGTACAGGCGTTCCCAGTCCTCGCCGAGCTCGTTGCGCCAACCCTCCACCACCGACATCCAGTGGCCCACCTGAGCGCCCGAGGCGATGCCAATTGTCTTGACCGACAATGGTGTTGTGCCGCGGATGTAGTCCTCGACGTCGTTGTAACTGTAGGTACCCGTAGTGAGGCACTGTTCCATGAAGGCGATGTTGCGTTGCAGAATGGTGCGCAGGATCTCGCGGTCCTCGTCGGCGATGTCCAACGCGTCCAGGACGTCGAGGGCAGACTGGTTCTGCGTCCGGTACATCTCGAGCGGGGCGCGCCACATCTGATTCGCGCGTGGATCGGACAGATACGGTGAGACGATCTCGTAGATGGCCATCGTGCTGTGGCCCACCGACTTTGCGAGCTGGTAGACGATCGGCACCGGGGCCGCCACTTCGGGGGCCTTGCCGGGCCGATAGAGGATCATCTGCCCGCCCTGGCCGCTGAACAGTGCGACGATGATGGGCACCTGATCCCGCATGTTCTGCTTGAACGTCTCAAGGGATATGTCGTACAGCCCCATCATGGACGTGTTCAGCGCGAGGACGGCGTGCTCGGCGACAACGCGCGCACTGGTCGGCTTGTCATCGACGACCGGGCGCATGAAATCCGGTAATGCGCCGTTGGTTTCGGCCATACTAATCACTATCCCTTTCGATTTCGGCTGCTATCCGCTATTGCGGTCAGGGCAGGTTCCAGAACTTCGAGACGAGGTAGAAAACCATCGCCCAAAACAGCAGGGAGGCAACGACAATCGCGGCACCTCGAAGGTTGGTACGTAGTTTCCGCTCGTCGTTCGGCGGCCACAAAAAGCGTTTCAGCAACCGGTTGGCGTAGAACGGCATCGACACGAAGGTGAGGATGAAGCTGGAGCAGAGGTTTCCCGTCAGCGTGCCCAGCCAGACGGGCAGGTGGAACGCAGACAGGGCGATCATGATCATCATCGCGGTGGGGTAGATGCCCACCCAGACCGCAAAGGAAGTCTTGATGTCGGATGGCGGCGGCACCTGGTTGCCCTTGTCGTCGAAGGCAAACCAGCCTCCGAACGAGTTATCCACGGTTCGCTGCTGGAAGTCCCGGAACTTCTTGCCCTCTTCGAGCAATTGTGCTCGCTCGTCGGAGGCCAACCACACCTCCAGGTCAGAAACCTTTTCGTAGCGGTACATCGCCGTCCATTCGTCCTGCGTGCCCTCCACAGGTCGGAACAGTTCGGTGCCCCGGTAGCCGTCCAGCTTGCTTTCGGCCAATCGAAGTCGTTCCTGCCATGCGAGAAATTCCTCGACGTCATCGGATTCGACGCGGTGGGTGACGACAACCGTCACCAGTTGGTCCGTCGCGCTGGGTGCGCCACCGACAATCTGCTGGGTGGGCGTCCCGTCGAAGTAGTGGCTACCGTTCGCCAGAAGCTCCTGCCGAGTCGAACTGTCCAGCCAGGCATGCAGGTTGGCGACGGAGTCGAAGCGATAGATCACCACCCAGTCCGAGTGTGCCGTGTTGGGCCCGGCGATCTCGGCACCGACGAACCCCGGATAGCCGGCGGCGGCGTCGTTCACCTCGTATTGCCACGCCAAGAATTCCTTCTCGACATCGCGACGCACAGGTTGACCGAAGATGACTGTGACGGCGTTGTCGGTGACGTTCTGGGTTTGCATGCGAATCCGCTCTTCCATCACATCACCGGTGCTGGGTTGCGGGAGCCGAGTTTCTCGTAAATCCGCTCTGGCGAAAGGGGCAACGAGCGATAGCGAACCCCGGTTGCGTCTTCGACCGCATTGGCCAACGCTGGTGCCACCGGGTTGATGCAGCACTCCGCCATCCCCTTGGACTTCATCGGCCCCAGTGAGTCGGTCGATTTCACCAGCAGTATCTCGGTGCGGGGCACATCCGCGTATGTGGGGATCCGGTAATTGCGCAGGTTCGGGTTGACCATCACACCGTCGTCGACGTGATAGCTCTCCGTCAGCGCGAAGCCGATGCCCATCGCGACGCCGCCCTCGATCTGACCGCGCGCCTGCGCGGGGTTGATGATCACACCGGCGTCGGTGGCGTGCACGCTGTAGAGGATCCGGATCTCGCCAGTCACGCGGTGCACGGCGATTCGGAAACCATGCGTGTTGGACGTGACACTGCGCGGAGAACTAAAGGCTTTGCGCGATTCGGTGAACCTGGTGCCGCGGGCACGGCCGGCCTCGAGGAGTTCGGCCAGTGAGATGCGGGTGTCACCGCACACGATCCCGTCGTCGTCCATCACGCAGTCGGCGACGTCGACGCCGGTGTGGGTCGCCGCAAATCCCAGCATGCGGTTGCGCAGGGCGGAGGAGGCGTAGTTCACGGCGTTGCCTGCAACAAACATGCCTGCGCTCGCGAACGCGCCGGTGTCGAAGCCCGTCTTGTCCGTGTCGGACTGCACCAGGCGTATCCGAGACGGTGTCGTCCCCAGGTTGGTCGCCGCGATCTGTACGTGCACGGTGGAGGTACCCTCGCCGAACTCGACTGTGCCGATGGCGATCTCGTATGTACCGTCGTCGCAAAGTGTCGCCCACGCATCGGAGATGTGGTCGGTCGGTGGCGCGGTTTCGTGCATCGAGGTTGCCGCGCCATTGCCGATCAGCCAGTCATCGCCGAGGTCGTTCCCGCTGTCGTTGAGGCGCAACGCTTCATCGACCAGGTCGATGCATTGGGTGATTCCGTCCTCGGTGAATGCCACGTCGTCGGCGTGGTCAGCGAGTGCCAACAGCGCGTCGCCGGGCCGGACGACGTTGCGCCGCCGCACCTCGGCCGGTTCCATGCCAAGCTTGACCGCCAGCTCGTGTATCGCGCACTCCACTGCGTAACCCGGCTGGGTCATGCCGTAGCCACGCAGCGCGCCGCTGGGCACGGTGTTCGTATAGACCGACCAGGCATCGAATTTCTTGTTGGGACAACGGTAGAGCGCGATCGCCGCGCCTCCCGCGAACAGTGTCTCACCGCCGTGATTGCCATAGGCGCCGGTGTTGGACACGTTGTGGTATCCGAACGCGGTCAGCGTCCCGTCGGCCTTTGCGCCAAGTTTCACCGTGACCTTCATGGGGTGACGAGGAGAGGCGGTGGTG
>JAVXWV010000558.1:0-3569 GCA_032230775.1 Mycobacterium sp.
TCCCGCCGTTGCCGCCGACGTAGAGGTTCCAGCCGGTCTCGGTGGCGATGACGCCGACGTCCTTGCCGCGAGCCTCGGCGCACTCACGCGCGCATCCCGAGACGCCCATCTTGATCTTGTGCGGGGCCCGCAGGCCGCGGTAGCGCAGCTCCAGATCGATGGCCATCTGCACAGAGTCCTGTTGCCCGTAGCGGCACCAGTCACTGCCAACACAGCTCTTCACCGTGCGCAGTGCCTTGCCGTAGGCGTGCCCTGATTCCATGCCACCCTCGACAAGGCGGCGCCAGATCTCCGGCAGTTGATCCACCCGCGCCCCGAACATGTCGATGCGCTGGCCGCCGGTGATCTTGGTGTACAGGTCGAAATCCCTGGCGATCTCGCCGATCAGGATCAACTGCTCTGGCGTGATGTCACCGCCGGGCACCCTTGGCACTACCGAGTAGCTGCCGTTCTTCTGGATGTTGGCGAGGAAGTGGTCATTGGAGTCCTGCAGCGACGCCTGCTCGCCGTCGAGGATGTGCTCCGAACTCGTCGAGGCCAGAATCGAGGCGACCGCGGGTTTGCAGATGTCGCAACCCTTTCCGCTGCCGAAACGCTCGATCAAAGCCGAGAAGGTCCTAATCGATGTCGCGGAGACGATCTCGAACAGCTCCGCGCGTGACTGGCTGAAGTGTTCGCAGACCGCCTTGGACTGCTCGACGCCCTCCGCCTCCAGCAGTTGCTTGAGAAGCGGCACGCAGGACCCGCAGGACGTACCGGCAAGCGTGCACTTCTTCAGGCTCGGCACGTCGCAGCAACCGCCGGTGATTGCCTCGGTGATGTCGCCCTTCGTGACATTGTTGCACGAACAGATCTGCGCGCCTGCAGGCAGCGCGCCGACGCCCAATCCCCCACCGCCGCCGTCGGATCCGGCCGGTGCTATCAGGGCCATCGGGTCACCGGGCAGTTGCTCACCGACCATCGGCCGCAAGATCCCGTACGACGAGGCGTCGCCGACCAGGATGCCGCCGAGCAGCGTCTTGGCGTCGTCGGAGAGCACCAGCTTGGCGTAGGTGCGGTTAACCGCGTCGTTGACGACAACCTCGAGGCACTCCGGCGTGGCGCCCATCGCGTCGCCAAAACTGGCCACGTCGACGCCGAGCAGCTTGAGCTTGGTCGACATGTCAGCCTCGGGGAATTCAGCGCCGCCGCCAAGTAGCCGGTCCGCCACGACCTCCGCGCTGGTGTAGCCGGGACCGACCAGGCCGTAGCACCTGCCCTCGATCGCGGCGACTTCACCAATCGCAAAGACGTTGGGATCCACTGTGGCGCAGGACAGATCGGTGAGCACGCCGCCACGGTCGGCGATCGCCAAACCTGCGGTGCGGGCCAATTCGTCGCGGGGACGCACACCCGCCGCGAAGACGACCACGCCTGCGTCGATGAATGTTCCGTCGCTCAGGGTCACCCGCACCGAGTTGTCCTCGGCGGATCGCCGGACGGGCCGGTTGCGTTGTGCGGGGTGGATAGCATCGGTGCCGACGCCGACATGGACGGCGATACCGAGCTCGGTCATCATCCTGCCGAGCAGGGCACCGCCCGCCTCGTCCAGCTGCTGAGCCATCAGGCGCGGTGCCATCTCTACGACGTGGGTCTGCAGGCCGAACTGGCGCAGCGCGTTTGCGGCCTCGAGGCCCAGTAGGCCGCCGCCGATCACCACACCGACGGGGGCGCGTCCGCCGTCCATGGCACGCAGCGCGCCGGCGCGGATCGCGTCGAGGTCGTCGAGGGTGCGGTAGACATGGCATTCAGGCAGGTCGCGTCCGGGCACCGGTGGCACGAACGCATATGAGCCAGTCGCCAGGACAAGTGCGTCGTAGTCAATACGATCCCCGCCTGCGGTGAGCACCGTCTTGGTGACCCGGTCGATCTCGGCAACAGGGCAGCCCAATCGCAACTCCACCCGATCGTCGCCTGCGTAATCGTTGCCGGGCAGTGCGAGCAGGCCGCGGTCCCAGTGCTCGGTGTATCCGGTGAGCCCCACCCGGTCGTATGCGGCATCGGTCTCCTCGGCGAGCACAGTGATCCGCCACGTGCCATCGGCATCGCGCGAGCGCAGCGCCTCGACGAACCGGTGACCGACCATGCCGTGGCCGACGACCACGACATTTGATGTTGCACGCATGAAGCAGAGGTTAAGCAGCGGATATTGCGGCAATGTCGCCTTGTGTGAAGCGCCCATCACGGTGTGCTCACCGCTGCCATCGCACAGGTGTGAGCCGTTCACTGCCGGCGTGGTGCCGGGGGATTTTATCGCCTACCCGAGAGGGGTGATGACCTCCGAGGTGTAGAACTCACCGATGACTTTGCCGGGTTTCGGCGGCCCGTCGATGGACACCCAGGCACCCGTTGCATCCTGGAGTCGAGGCCCCTGGACCGTCGCGGTTCCGGTCCCGTTTCCGTCGGTGAAGAGGTCGCCGAAGGCCACACCGGGATCTCCGGCCGTGCACGTGCGGGAGCCCGCCCGGGGGACCTGGATCAACCTGACGGTGTAGCGCGTGTTGGGTTGGCCGATGGCAAAGTTCACCCGGGCGCTGACTTGATTTGCGCCGGTCATGCCGACCAGAGCCGAGGCGCTGCCGAAGCCGGTGGCCGACACCCAATGCGGACGGACGAAGTCGCAGTTCCGGAAGATGCTGCTCATCGGCACCAAGGAGGCGCCGCTGGTCGCGAGCCCATCCGCGGCGGCAGGCGCGGCGCCGACGACGCTTGTGGCCGCGATGAGCAACGCCGCTGCGCTCGCGAGCCCTTTCGGTTGATACATCACCACACACTAATTGACGTAGGCGATGAATGCAGGTACGACGATCACCGCGTTGGCCGCGCTGGTCCGCGATCCTGCCGGCCGGATTCGTTCCAGGACAATTCTTCTAGCCGAACGCGTTCCCAGGATCGACCCCGATGACCCGCAACAGGTTGGCCACCTTCTCGTCCAGTCCCCTGCCCACCTGGCTGACCTCGGCGATGCCGAGGCTGCCAAACGCGGTGCTGGGCTGATCCATCGAGAACACGGCGTTGCCGTCGGCATCGCTGTACACCAGCACCCGCAGCGGCGCGTACAGCAGCGCCCTGGGGTCGTGACGGAACATCGTCTCGGCGATCGTGTGGTTTCCGAGCAGGTACTCGACCGAATGCGTGCGGTGCCCGGCCAGAGACATCAACTCGTCGCCGTCGATCAGCGAATAGACCATCAGGTCGTGTGGCGCGTTGGCCGCCGCGGCGTCGAGGACGTCGTCCCAACTGCCGCCCGTTGCGGCGATTCGTCGCAGCGGTTCGGGATCGTAGCGCGGAGCGGCCTTCTCGAATGCAGCGCGGAACTCGGCGAACGCCACGCCCGTGTACACGTCTATGCGCGTCATGCTGTGCACGTGGATATGCGGATCGGTTGTCATGCGTTTCCCTCCGACCAGACAGGCGGGTCGAGGACGATTACACCACGCACGGACCGGTCTTCGAGTCGGCGATGAGCGTCTGCCGCCATAGCTAAGGGCAGCACTTCGTCAACCTTCGGGGTGATGAAGCGGTCGTAC
>JAVXWV010000597.1:0-7151 GCA_032230775.1 Mycobacterium sp.
TACGTACCGCCGACCGAGCCGATCGAGGAGCCCCGGTCGACGTTTAATCGGTTGCCACAGTTAGTGTTTGGGGTTGCCGCCGTGATCGCGGTGGTCGCCGTTGGCGGGGTGGCGGTAGCGTTGACGAGCGCGAGCGACAGCACCAAGGCCACGGAGCCGCCGATCACCGCCACATCGGTGGGGTCGAAAAGCGTCGCGCCGCCGCCGTCGACGCCACCGCCTGTCCAGACCGTCACCGTCACCAACGAACCGCCACCGCCCCCGCCGCCCACGACGACGGTTCCGCCGCCGGTGACGCACATCGTCACCATGACACCGACCACGACTGAACCCACCACAACCAAAACGACGACAACAACCACGACAACGACCACCACGTCGCCCACGACGACCACCACAACGCCGACGACCACCGAAACCACCACGACCACATCCACGACGCCATCGATGACCACGTCGTACATCACCGTGCCGTTCGTGCCCGTGCCGATCCCGATTCAGGTGCCAAATCAGGGTCCGCAGAGTCAGGCTCCGCAGTATCCGGCTCAGGCTCCGCAGTACCCATATCAGCAGGCCCCGCAGTACCCATACCAGCAGGCCCCGCAGTACCCGTATCAGTACCAGCAGCCTCAGCAGCTGCCCTGAGGGACCGCCTCCTCGACGTTTCGCGGATGGTGGCAGGCGGCCGCATGTGCAGAAACGTGCTCAAGCAAGGCCGGCTCGTCGGTGGTGCAGATCTCGGTGGCCCACGGGCATCGGGTGTGAAAGCGGCACCCTGGCGGCGGGTCGATCGGGCTCGGCACATCACCCTGCAACACCAGCCGCTCGCGTGCGGCGTTGCGCTTCGGATCGGGAATGGGCACAGCCGAAAGCAGCGCATTCGTATACGGGTGAATCGGCTTGCGGTACAAGTCCTCGGTTGCCGAATTCTCGACGACCTTGCCCAGGTACATCACCGCGACCCGATCGGACACGTGGCGGACCACACCTAGGTCGTGGGCGACGAACAGATAAGAAAGGCCGAACTCGTCCTGAAGTTCCTTGAGCAGGTTGATGATCTGCGCCTGCACCGAGACGTCGAGGGCAGACACGGGTTCGTCGGCGACGATCAACTTCGGGTGCAGAGCCAGCGCCCTTGCGATACCGATCCGTTGACGCTGCCCACCGGAGAACTCGTGGGGGTAGCGGTTGTAATGCTCGGGGGCCAGGCCAACCCGGTCGAGTAGCTCCTGAACCCGACGCTTCAGGTCGGCGCCCCTGGCAAGCCCGTGCAGTTCCAGTGGATCCCCGACGATCTGGCCCACCCGCTTACGCGGGTTCAGCGATGCGTACGGGTCTTGGAAGACCATTTGCATCTCACGGCGCAGCGGACGCAGGTCGCGTCGCGAGCGGCCAACCAGCTCCTGACCGAGGAAGCGTACGGATCCTGACGTTGGATGGGTCAGTTGCAGGATCGCCCGGCACAGAGTCGACTTGCCGCAGCCGGATTCGCCGACGAGCCCCAGTGTCTCACCCTCGTTCAGGGTCAGGCTGACTCCGTCGACCGCCCGCACGCGGGCGACCTCGTGATCGATCACCACCCCGGTTTTGATCGGGAAGTGCTTGACGAGGTCCGTGACCTCGAGCAACGGTTCACCCCTGCTCACGGAATCACCTGTGCCCGAAGCAATTTCTTCTCTTGCGGGTCGAGCCAACAACGGTCAAGGTGGTTGCTTCCCGCGCGGGCTTCCAGTGCGGGCAACTCGTGGCACTTGTCGAATGCGTGCGGACAGCGGGGAGCGAACCGACAACCGGACGGTGGCGACAGCAGTGACGGAGGCTGTCCCGGGATCTGCGCCAGGCGCGTTTCGCGCGATTGATCGAGCCGCATCAGCGAGCCAAGCAGTCCCCAGGTGTAGGGGTGTTGCGGGTCGTAGAAGATCTCGTCGAGCGTCGCATTCTCGACGATCTGGCCGGCATACATGACGACGACGCGGTCGGCGATCTCGGCGACCACCCCGAGGTCGTGGGTGATCAGGATGACGGCTAGGTCGCGGTCGCGGTTGAGTTGATCGAGCAGGCGCAGGATCTGGGCCTGCACCGTGACGTCGAGCGCGGTGGTCGGCTCGTCGGCGATCAGCACGTCGGGCTCGAGGGCGAGCGCCATCGCGATCATCACGCGCTGCCGCATCCCGCCGGAAAACTCGTGCGGATAGTGGCGTACACGGCGCTCCGGATTGGGAATGCCCACCGAACGCAACAGCTCGATCGCACGGTCGTCGGCCTCGCGTTTTGAAACGTCACGATGCGCGCGGATCATCTCGGTGATCTGGGCGCCGACGCGATACACCGGGTTCAGCGAGCACATCGGGTCCTGGAACACCATCGCGATCTGCTCGCCGCGCACGTTGCGCAACTCGTCGTCATCCAGCCCGTTGAGCTCACGACCGCGGTAGGTGACCGAACCGGTGATCCTCGCGTTGGGGGCCCTTGTCAGTCCGGTGATCGTTTGTGCGGTAACGCTCTTGCCCGAGCCTGACTCGCCGACGATGGCCAGTACCTCGCCGGCTTGCAGCTCGAACGAGACACCACCGACCGCCTGCACGACACCGTCTTCGGTGGCGAAGCTGACCTTCAGATCGTCGACTGTCAGGATGGTGCTCATGCCGGGGCCGCCTCTCCAAGCCGGATGCGCGGATCCAGCACGGCATACGCGATGTCGACGATCGTGTTGAACAGCACGATGAAGAACGCCCCGAACAGCGTCACCCCGATCAGCGGCGGCAGGTCAAGGCTGCGAATCGCCTCGCCCGCGTAGAGACCAACTCCGTTGAGGTTGTAGACCGTTTCGGTGAGGATCGCGCCGCCGCCGACCACCTGCCCGAAGTCGAGACCGAAGAGCGTGACGACTGGAATCATCGAATTGCGAAGAACGTGCCGGATGCGCACCTGACGCTCGGAAAGCCCCTTGGCCCTTGCGGTGCGCACGTAGTCCTCGTTCATCGCGTCGAGCATGTTGGAGCGCAGCATCCGGCTGTAGAACCCGACATAGAGCACCGCCAGCGTGAACCACGGCAGGATCAGGTGGTACGCCCAACCCAGCGGGTCCTCCGTCAGCGGCACGTAACTGCCCGTCGGGAACAGCTGGATCTTGAAGGTGAGGAAGTACAGCAGAATCGCCGCCAGCCAGAAGACCGGCATCGAAATCCCCACCAGTGCAGCGATTGTCAACGCGCGGTCGGTGAACTTGCCGGCATGCACGGCACTCATATAGCCGAACAGGACCGCCAACGCCATCCATATCACCGCGGCCCCGATGCACAACGAGAACGTGGCGGGCACCCCATCCCAGATCTGCTGAACGACGTTGCGGTCCTTTGCATACGACATCAGCTGGCCGGTGAAGATCTGCTTCATCATCGTCAGGTACTGGATGGGCAACGGTTGATCCAGCCCCAAATCCGCACTGACCCGCGCGATCAGCGCCGGATCGGCGTTCTTGCCCGCGATGCGCGCCGCCGGGTCCGAGTTGGGGATGACGTTGAAGATCAGGAACACGATCACCGAGATCGCGAATAACACTGCGATCATGCCGAGAACGCGCCTGGCGATGAATCGGGCCATCAGTGCTCCAACCGGATCTTCGCTCGGGGATCGAGAGCGTCGCGCAGGCCGTCACCAAAGACGTTCAGGGACAACACGGTGGCGATGATCATGAGTCCGGGCACGATCGTCAGATGTGGGGCCGTGTAGATCATTTCGTAGCCGTCGGCGATCATCGTGCCCCACGAGGCGTTGGGTGGGCGCACGCCTGCGCCGAGGAACGACAGCGCCGACTCCAGCAGCATGTTGTTGGCGATGTTGAGCGTGAAGAACACGATGATCGTCGAGATGATGTTGGGCAGCAGCTCGGAGAACATGATCCGCAACGGACCCTTGCCCTGTGCGACGGCCGCTTCGATGAACTCCTTCTCGCGTAGCGCCAGGATCTCGCCCCTGATCGGCCTGGCCATGTACGGCACATACACCAAGCCGATTATCAGGATCGGAATCCAGATCGAGTCGCCTGCGATCGCGAGGGGGCCGACCTTCAGACCGCCGATGGCCAGCGTGGTGCCCAATGCGATGCCGAGGAGCAGGACCGGGAAGGCCCAGACCACATCCATGATCCGAGACAACACGGAGTCGATCCAGCCGCGGTAGTAGCCGGCGAGCAGGCCGACTATCACCGACAGCACGGTGGTGACGGCGGCAGCCGCGAGACCGATGTAGATCGACGTCCGCCCGCCGTACATCAGCCGCACCATCACGTCGCGGCCGTTCTGGTCCGCGCCGAGCAGGAACTGTCCGCGCAGCCCCGGTCCGATCGGGGTGCCGTCGGTCGCCACGACATTCGTCGGCTCGCCGCCGACCATCACCTTTTCTGTGATGTGGTTCGCGTTCGGTCCGGTGTGTGCCACATGTTCGGCCCATAACGGCGCCGCAAGGCTGAACAGCACAATCAGTACAAACAGGACACCGCAGGCCAGCGCGACCTTGTTTCGCCGCAGCCGAAGCCACGCCAGATACCACGGGCTACGGCCCTGGATCTGCGATGCGGGCACACCGGTCGGCAGTGGTGGGTCGCCGGGTACCTCCAGTTCTCCGATGGGGGAGACCATCAATGGCTACTTCACCGCGAACGACGTGTAGTCCTGGTTGAACAGCAGATGGTGATAGGACTTGTCGAAGTCCATGCGTTCGGACAGGAACGTGGAGAACTGCTCGTTGCCGTAGGGCGCCCAGACCGCCTGCTCCATGTAGGCCTTGTCAAGGGCTGCGTACTGGTCCTCGACCCCTCCGTCGCCGATCAGCTTCGTCAACAGCTCGTCCTGCTTGGCGTTGTTGGCGGGGATATTCACCTTGGAGAAGTTATTGCCATTGGTGGGCAGGATGCTATCGCCGTGCAGCAGCGGCCGGAAGAAGTCGTCCGGATGGGGGAAATCCTGGAACCAGTCCCCGAAACCTGTGTCGAGATCGGGCGTCGATTGGTTGCCGATCGTCGTCCAGTAGACATCGCCCGCGATCACCTTGAGCGTCGCGTTGAACCCCAGCTGGGTGAGCAGGTCGTGGTAGTACTCGCCGATCCGCTTGCGGTCCGGCTCGTCATCGGTCCAGACGGTGATGTTCTTGTCCGCCGGATTGGCTTCTGCGATAAGTTGTTTCGCCTTGTTCATGTCGGGTCCCTGGAACAGCTTGTATTCCTGGTAGCCAGGCATGCCCGGCGGCAGGATCTGTTGCGACGGGTGTAGGCGGCCGCCGAAGATCCGGTTCAACGCTTCAGGATCGACCGCGTAGTTGATCGCCTGGCGAACCTTGATGTCGTTAAACGGGGCGGTCTGGGTGTTCATCCAGAAGTAGTACGTGTTGATCGAATTCTCGAGGCGGAAACGATTGCCGTAGCGGGTCTTGACCTCTTGCAGGCGATCGGATGCGGGCGGATCGACCATGAAGTCGACCTTGTTCTGTTCGATGTCGGTGACCTGGGCGCTGTTGTTCTTGTTCTCCGTGACGGTGATCTTGTCAACGTTGGCGTCGGCCACTTCGTCGGCACCGGCGTCCTTGACCGTCTTGAAGTTCGGGTTGCGCACCATCGTCATCGTGCGGGGCGCCTCGACCTTGCTGATCATGAACGGGCCGCTGGATGGCGGCGGATTGTTGGTGGCGTCCTTGTCCAGCGGAGTACTCGGCGGCACCGGAGCCGCGAACATCAGGCCGAGCACGTTCTCGAAGGTGCCGTTCGGCTCGGCCAGTTCGATGGTGATGTCACCGGTGTTGTCGTCGGTCTTGATGCCGGTGATCGTCTGTGCCTTGCCGTCGGCGTAGTCCTTGGCCCCGACGATGACGTCGAAGAACACCGAGCCGCCAGAGTCCGCCTTGAACAGCCGCTGGATGCCATACGCGAAATCGGATGCCTTGATTGGGGTTCCGTCGGAGTACTTCATGTTCGGCCTGAGCTTGAGCTTGTAAGTCTTGCCGTCGGGCGAGATGTCGGGCATCTTCTCGGCCAGCGCAGGCACGACCTGGGTGCCGTCCTTACCCTTGGCGTGCTTGTACGTCAGCAGCGGGGTGTACACGTTCCAGAGCACCTCCCATCCCTCGACCGTGTACGAGAGCTGCGGGTCGACGTAGTCGGGGAACGAGCTGAGCGCGACGTTGATGTCGCCACCGCCGCCACCCCCGCCGCCGCCTCCGCCCTTGTCACTGCCGCAGGCCGCCACGCCAAACGCTGCCAGGGGGGTGATGCAGGTGATGGCTAGCACTTGGCGGACCTTGCGCAGTGTGTTCATCTCGCTCCTGTGTCTCGCGTGTGGGGTGGCTCCCCTAAAGCTGTACGCCAGTGAGTCGTGTTGGTTTGCATCTTTGAGGAAAAATTCCGATCGGCAAGTCGAGACACCAATCGCCCTCGCGGCCAGATCGTTTCGCGAAAGTTTGCCTCCCGCTTTAAGTTACGTTGGCGTTAGATAGCGTGGTTCGGACACGTGCGGCTACATCCGCGTTGCGTGGTATTGCAGCGCAGGCCGGTTCCGGCCCTGATTTTGTTTGCCCGTGCCGTCACCTCACCGCCCGGCGGGTGTGGAAATTCCTGTCTCCGGTCCGAATCGCCGGACACAACCCGCCTTGTCTGCCGAACGGGATACGGGCGGCACGCCGGGCGAATAGACTGCCCCCGTGCCGCCGCCCCGTAGCGAGCCGAAAAATTCGTATGCGTCAATTTTGGCGAACTTACGGACAGCTCTAATTAACTGTGGCATGATCGGAGTGACACCGTACTCCGTCTGTCAGACTGGTCCAGGGCCGAGAATCAGCTGGTAGCAGTTCACCAGATTGGAATTTGAAATGGAATCACAGCGTATTGTCCGACGCGTCTCGGCCGTTGCGGGCGGGCTCGCGATCGTAGGGATGGTCGGTTTGTCCGCGTCCTGCGCCAAGGAAGAACAGAAGGCGCCAGAGACCTCGACCACCACGACCACCACGACGTCGGAAGCTCCGCCGCCTGCGCCGTCGCCGACGGAGAAGAGCATCAACCCCACCGGGGGCAACCTGTTCACGCCGCCGGTCTATGCGCCCCCGGCACCGACAGCACCTCCCGGAGTTCACCGCAACAACTAGAGCCACGCGGGCTAAGACAT
>JAVXWV010000639.1:0-3197 GCA_032230775.1 Mycobacterium sp.
TGGCCGTTTTCGCCGGTAGACAAGTTGACGCGGCGACAATGACCGACGCGATCACCGCGGACGTCACGCTAAGAGGTGAAGGCGTTGGCATCACCATCCTTGAGTGGGCGAGCGCGTTACTGAACAACGGCATCGGCAATTACGAGGAGGCTGTGACAGCAGTCGAGCGCGCCACTGAGTATCTCGGGGAAATGATCACCCCGCCCTGGCCGGCGGTCGAGCTCATCGAGGCGGCCGCGCGGAGTGGCCGCGGCGATATGGCCGCCGATGTCCTACGCCGGCTAGCAGAAATCACCACTGCCAGCGGCACAGACTGGGCGCTCGGCATCGAAGCTCGCTCACGTGCGCTGCTGAATGACGGCGGCACCGCTGAACGTCTTTACCGCGAGTCGATCGAGCGTCTTGGCCGTACCCGCATCCGAGCAGATCTCGCGCGTGCGCATCTGCTGTACGGCGAATGGCTACGCAGGGAGCGCCGCCGCGTCGACGCGCGAGCACAGCTTCGCATCGCCCACGACATGCTGGACGCGATGGGTATGGACGCTTTCGCTGCGCGGGCCCGGCGTGAGCTACAGGCCACTGGCGAGACGACCCGAAAGCGCAGCGTCGCCAACGGAGACGAGCAGCTCACCGCGCAGGAGGCCCTGATTGCGCGGATGGCCCGCGACGGCCTGTCCAATCCGGAGATCGCTGCCCGCATGTTCATCAGCGCTCGCACCGTCCAGTACCACCTGCGGAAAGTGTTCGCAAAGCTCGGCATTGAGTCGCGCAGCCAGCTCGATCGTGTCCTGTCCGACTGAAAGGCGGAAGTCGCCGGTTCGATCCCGGCCCTGGCCACCAGGGGTTAGTGCCGATCAACGACCACTTTTGCGCGTTCGAACCCGTCCAAGTGGGGACGGGTCATTGCCAAAAATCGTCACGCGATCCAGGCCGAACTTGCGCTGGCACTAGCATCGCTCGGCACCGTCGTCGCCGCTGTTGTTCGAATGGTCTGCGCTGAGGTGCTGTCCCAGATCGCGTGCGCGCTGAGCAGCATCGATATGTATTCCGCGTAAACGGGCGGCTGCCTACAATAATCTGCACTTCAGTGGCAGTCGAGCAACTGTAGACAGGACACCCCGTGGGGCCTTCAACCCCCCGATTTGATATCGGGGGCCAGCGGCTCGTTACTCCGCCGATTCGGGGGCGGGCGGGCGAGCTGAAAGTGATTGGCGCGCTGGTGACGTCGCTGCTGCAGGGCCACGGGGGTGTGCTGATCATCGAGGGCCCGCCGGGCATCGGGAAGAGTCGGTTGCTGACCGAGGTGATGGCGCTGGCCGACAAGTCCGGAGTACGCACCCTGTTCGGTGAGGCGTTCGAGTATCAGCAGACGGTGCCATTTTTCGCGCTATTTATGGCCACGCTGCGCGCCGATCCTCCGGTCGGAGACGCCGACGCGCTGCGCAAGTTGGGCGGCTCGGCCGATCTGCGCTACTGGGTGGTGCACGATCTGGCCGACGCGATTCATGCGGCGGCGACGCGAAACCCGCTGGCGATTGTGCTCGAGGACATCCACTGGGCCGATAACGGCACCTTGTCGGCGCTGCGCTCGCTGGCCACCGCGCGCCCGGATGTGGCGGTGCTGTGGGTGCTGACCGCCCGCACTGGGGCAGGCGGGCCTGCAGTGCAGGAGACCTTGTCGGTGCTGCAACGGGCGAATGCCGCGTTTGTGCGGGTGGACGCTATGTCGCCGAACGCGGTCGCTGACATGGTTTCCGACGCGGTGCGGGCGAGCGCCGATGAGTCACTGCTTAATCTGGCCGCCAAGGCGCACGGAAATCCATTCCTGGTCAGGGAACTGGTCGGGGGTTTGGGCGAGGAGGGCCGACTCAACGTCAGCGGCGGGCGTGCGGTTGCCAGCGGACACGGGCTGCCGCGACGGCTGGGCGCAGGTATGCAGCAGCGACTCGACCACCTCTCCACGGGTGCCGGAGAGGTGGTGCGGGTGGCTGCGGTGCTGCCCGACCGGTTCTCGGCTGGTCTGCTGGCCGCGATGCTGGAACGCCAGCCGGCGTCATTGATGTCAGCGGTCGAGGAGGCGGTGCGCGCGGATCTGCTCGTCGAAGACGGTGAGCAGCTGAGGTTTCGGCACGACTTGCTGCGCGAGGCCACCCGGCAGTCGCTATCGCAGTCGGTGCGGCGGGCCATGGAGCGTCAATCGGCGTCGGTCATGTTGAGCATGGGCGCGGCCCCGGCCGAGGTGGCCACCCAGCTGGCGCGCAGCGCCGAACACGGAGACAGGGAGGCGGCCAGCGCGCTGCGGCAGGCCGCTCAATCAGTTGGCCACGCTGATGCCAGCGCGGCCGCGGACTTGAGCAAGCGCGCGTTGGATCTGTTACCCGCCGACGATGCTGAACACGGGTCGCTGGTCGCCGAGACGGTGGGGTTGCTCAACCGGGCCAGCCGCTATCACGAGGCCGAAGAGTTGGCCGTTGCGGCGCTCTCGGAGGCGGCGTCGCCCCAAGAGGAGGCCGAGATTCGCCTGCGCCTCGCGACAAAGAATACGCACAGTACGCAGCGGCGCGTCGAGGAGAATCGTCGAGCGCTGCAATTGAACGACGTCAGTGAGGTAACCCGGGCTCGACATCTGGCCTGGCTGGCGTACAACCTGATATTTCAGACGCACGGAGGGCACCAGCGCGCGGCGGCCGACGAGGCTGCCGCGGCCGCGGCAGCCACCGGTGATCTCGAGGCCACGATCCTGGCCAACCTCACCCTGGCTTTGCTCGACTGCGGCGACGGGTACGCAGGCCGCGCCCTAGCCCGCCTCACGGAGGTGTGCGCGCTCGCCCGCACGAGTGATGCGACCGCAGCTCATGACTTGGCCGCAAACCACTACGCGATCCTGCTGGCGCTGGTCGGCCGATTGGACGACGCTGCGGCGCAGGTCGCCGACGGAATAGAGCAAGCCCGCCGGGAAGGCAACGCGATGGCCCTTGATATCTGGGTCACGATGGACGGGATTGTCCACTTAACTGCGGGCCGGTTGTCTGCTGCGCGCCTGCCGCCCCCGCACCGGACAGTCATGACGGAGCTGGACATGATCCGCATGGTGATTCTGGCCGAGGTGGCGGTGCGCACCGATGACCGAAACTTGTTGCAGCAGATGGTCAATGACGCGCACAATGCCTACTCCACTGGCTCATCTGTGGTACGTC
>JAVXWV010000016.1:0-4083 GCA_032230775.1 Mycobacterium sp.
GTGTTCCTCGAGCCGATCATGGGGGAGGGCGGCGTGGTCGTCCCGCCCGCGGGCTACCTGGTGGCTGCACGCGAGATCACGGCCAAGCACGGGGCGCTGCTGGTGCTCGACGAAGTGCAGACCGGGATGGGCCGTACGGGAGCATTTTTCGCACACCAGCACGACGGCATCACGCCCGACATCGTCACCTTGGCCAAGGGACTGGGCGGCGGGCTGCCGATCGGTGCGTGCCTCGCCGTCGGCAAGACCGCAGATCTGCTGACTCCGGGGTTGCACGGCAGCACGTTCGGGGGCAACCCGGTCTGCACCGCGGCGGCGCTCGCGGTGCTCAAGGTGCTGGCAGACGACGACCTGA
The DNA here is from genome assembly GCA_032230775.1 of Mycobacterium sp. Taxonomy (GTDB): domain Bacteria; phylum Actinomycetota; class Actinomycetes; order Mycobacteriales; family Mycobacteriaceae; genus Mycobacterium. The sequence continues at coordinate 356 of JAVXWV010000016.1, forward strand.
TCGGCCGCGCCGATGTGCTCGGCAAGACGCTGTCGGCCGGTATCGAGTCGCTGGGGCATCCACTCGTCGACCGTGTCCGCGGCCGGGGACTGCTGCAGGGTGTCGTGCTCACCTCCGACACTGCCAAACCTGTTGAGGCCGCGGCCCGCGACGCCGGGTTCCTGGTCAACGCCGCGGTGCCCGATGTGATCCGGCTGGCCCCGCCGCTGGTCATCACCGAGGGCCAGATCGACGATTTCCTGACCGCGCTGCCGGAGATTCTCGATGTGGCCACGGGGTCGTCCACATGACACGGCATTTCCTGCGTGACGACGACCTCACACCCGATGAGCAGGCCGAGGTGCTGGCGCTTGCCCGCGAGCTGAAGGCGAATCCGTTCAGCGCCCGGCCGCTCGACGGGCCCCGCGGCGTGGCCGTCATCTTCGACAAGAACTCCACCCGCACCCGGTTCTCGTTCGAGGTCGGCATCGCCCAGCTCGGCGGTCATGCGGTCGTGGTCGACGGCCGCAACACCCAGCTCGGGCGCGAGGAGACGCTGGAGGACACCGGAAAGGTGTTGTCCCGCTATGTCGAAGCGATCGTGTGGCGCACGTTCGGTCAAGAACGACTCACCGCAATGGCATCAGGGTCGACCGTGCCAGTCGTCAACGCGCTGTCCGACGAATTCCACCCGTGCCAGGTGCTCGCCGACCTGCAGACGCTCGACGAACGCCTTGGCACGTTGAACGGGCTGCGGCTGTCCTACTTCGGCGACGGCGCCAACAACATGGCGCACTCGTTGATGCTCGGCGGGGTTACCGCAGGCATACACGTCACTGTCGCCGCCCCCGCCGGTTTCGAGCCCGACCCGCAGTTCGTCGCGGCGGCCGAGAAACGTGCCGCCGACACCGGAGCCTCGGTGACCCTGACGGCGGATCCGCAGGCGGCCGCCGACGGTGCGGACATCCTGGTGACCGACACCTGGACGTCGATGGGCCAGGAAAACGACGGACTCGATCGAGTAGGGCCGTTCCGGCCGTTCCAGATCAACGCGGCGCTACTTGCTCGCGCACAGCGGAATGCGATTGTGCTGCATTGTCTTCCGGCGCACCGCGGATACGAAATCACCGACGAGGTGATCGACGGACCACAGAGCGCCGTGTGGGACGAGGCGGAGAACCGGCTTCATGCCCAGAAGGCGCTGCTGGTGTGGCTGCTGGAGCGATCATGACTTCCCGAAGACGAGCGCGAGTGAGGATCGCAGCGAGGTACGAGCGAGGACCGGAGCGAGCGGGAGTCGAGACATGACTTCAGCTTCCACCCGCGCAGGGCGGCAGGCCCGCATCGTGACGATCCTGTCCTCGACGTCCGTGCACAGCCAAAGTGAGCTGGCCACAATGCTCGCCGATGAGGGAATCGACGTCACTCAGGCCACGCTGTCGCGCGATCTCGATGAGCTCGGAGCCGTCAAGCTGCGCGGCGCCGACGGGGGTGTTCCGGTGTACGTCGTCCCCGAGGACGGCAGCCCGGTGCGCGGAGTATCGGGGGGCACCGACCGAATGTCGCGGCTACTCGCCGAGCTGTTGGTGTCCACCGACGCCAGCGGCAATCTCGCGGTGCTCCGTACGCCGCCGGGCGCAGCCCACTATCTGGCCAGTGCAATCGACCGCTCGGCATTGCCATACGTGGTCGGCACCGTCGCAGGGGACGACACCATCCTTGTGGTGGCGCGTGACCCGATGACCGGTGTCGAGCTGGCCACCAAGTTTGAAAGCATCCAACAAAAGGAGATTGGTTAATGTCCGAACGCGTCATCCTGGCGTACTCCGGCGGGCTGGACACGTCTGTGGCGATCAGCTGGATCGGCAGGGAGACCGGGCACGAGGTCGTCGCGGTCGCCATCGACCTCGGTCAGGGCGGCGAGGACATGGAGGTCGTCCGCAAGCGCGCGCTGGACTGCGGTGCGGTCGAGGCCGTCGTCGTCGATGCCAAGGACGAGTTCGCCGACGAGTACTGCCTCCCCGCGATCCAGTCCAACGCGCTCTACATGGACCGCTACCCGCTGGTGTCGGCGCTGAGCAGGCCGCTGATCGCCAAGCACCTGGTGGCCGCTGCGCGCGAGCACGGCGGCGGCATCGTTGCGCACGGCTGCACCGGCAAGGGCAACGACCAGGTTCGCTTCGAGGTCGGATTCGCTTCGCTGGCACCGGATCTCGAGGTGCTGGCCCCGGTCCGCGACTACGCGTGGACACGGGAGAAGGCCATCGCGTTCGCCGAGGAGAACGCCATCCCGATCAACGTCACCAAGCGCTCACCCTTCTCGATCGACCAGAACGTGTGGGGCAGGGCGGTGGAAACCGGCTTCCTCGAGCACCTGTGGAACGCTCCGACCAAGGACGTCTACGACTACACCGAAGACCCGACAGTGAACTGGAGCAGTCCCGACGAGGTCATCGTCGGATTCGACAAGGGGGTGCCGGTATCAATCGACGGGCGTTCGACGTCCGTCCTGCAGGCCATCGAGGAGCTCAACGAGCGTGCGGGTTCGCAGGGAGTCGGCAGGCTCGACGTGGTCGAGGACCGGCTGGTCGGCATCAAGAGCCGCGAGATCTACGAGGCCCCAGGCGCGATGGTGCTGATCACCGCGCACACCGAGCTGGAACACGTCACGCTGGAACGCGAACTGGGCCGGTTCAAGCGCAACACCGACCAGAAGTGGGGCGAGCTGGTGTACGACGGCTTGTGGTACTCGCCGCTGAAGACCGCGCTGGAGTCGTTCGTCGCCAAGACGCAGGAGCACGTTTCGGGCGAGATCCGGATGGTCTTGCACGGCGGGCACATCGCGGTGAATGGACGCCGGAGCCCGGAATCTCTATACGACTTCAACCTTGCCACCTACGACGAGGGTGACACGTTCGACCAGTCTGCGGCGAAGGGCTTCGTACACGTGCACGGCCTGTCGTCGAAGATCTCGGCGCGACGGGATCTCGCAGGCCAGTGAGCACCTCTTCCACTACCGCGAGTTCCACTACCGCGAGCGTGCGTGTCTGTACAACGACACGCCGCAATTCGCGTACAAACGCGCACGCTCGCGCAGGGGTGACGGTGTCGTTTGAGCACTAACGAGGGATCGCTGTGGGGTGGCCGGTTCGCTGACGGTCCATCCGACGCCTTGGCTGCTCTCAGCAAGTCGACGCACTTCGACTGGGTGCTGGCGCCCTATGACGTCACCGCGTCAAAGGCCCACGCGCAGGTTTTGTTTCGGGCAGGGCTGCTGACCGAGGAGCAGCGCGACGGTCTGCTTGTCGGGCTGGACAGCCTGGCCGAGGATGTGGCGGACGGCAGCTTCGGACCCCTTGTCACCGACGAGGACGTGCACGGCGCGCTGGAGCGCGGCCTGATCGACCGGGTCGGCGATGAGCTGGGCGGCAGGCTGCGGGCGGGCCGGTCGCGAAATGACCAGGTGGCCACGCTGTTTCGGATGTGGCTGCGCGACGCGGTGCGCCGGGTCGCCGACGGAGTGCTCGACGTGGTCGGTGCCTTGGCCACGCAGGCCGCCGCGCACCCGACCGCGATAATGCCGGGCAAGACGCACATGCAGTCCGCGCAGCCGATCCTGCTGGCGCATCATCTGCTGGCACATGCGCACCCGCTGCTGCGCGATGTCGACCGGCTCGCCGACTTCGACAAGCGGGCCGCGGTGTCGCCATACGGGTCCGGGGCGCTGGCCGGTTCGTCGCTGGGTCTCG
>JAVXWV010000049.1:0-5454 GCA_032230775.1 Mycobacterium sp.
CCGGCAAGACCGAGATCCGCGCGGATCACCTCGGTCATCACGTCGAGCGGAATCGAGGTGGCCTGCTCGAACATCCGCCGCTCGCCACCGGATTGGTCGGTCAGGTATGGGTTGTCGGGATCCAGCACCGCCTGCTGCGCGCCGCTGACGAGGAGCACCGCGGTCCGCAACACCAGTAGCGGCCACACCGCGGCCACCTCAACCGCGGTCAGCGGCCGCAGTGCGTGAAACGCCCGCACTGCAGGCAGGATCGAGGCCGGATCGGTGCCCGGGTGGCCAAGCACAGACGACGCCGCGATCGCCAGCTCTGACACGGCCCAGCTGTCGGACAGGTCGCCGAAGTCGATGACCCCGTCCGGATGCGGAGTGCCACCGGCCGATCGCGACACCACCACGTTCGCGTCGGTGATGTCCAGATGGACGGCCTGCCGTGGTAGGTCAGCGGCCAGTGATGCGATCCGAGCCCACGCGTCGCGGGCGGTCGCCTCTATCCGTTCCCGCTGGACGGGGTCGGCGACATGCGAAATCAGTTCCGCCACAACGTCGGCGCCATAGCGCAAATCCCATTGCAGGACCCGGTCCAGGCCGGGATGGCTGAAGCCGTCGAGCGCCCGGCTGACCCGCCCGGCCACCTCGCCAAGCCCCGCGACCGCGGTCGGCGACACGTAACCTGAATCCTGCAGCGTCCCGCCTGGCAAGTATCGCAGCAACCGCAGGTATGCGGTTCCCGCCACCAATCCGGTGATGGCCGTGCACTTTTGGCCGGCAATGTTTGGCACTGGAACCGCGACGCGCAATGTCGGCTCGGCCTCGGCGATCCGGTCGGCCGCCAGGTCCTGGGCTTCGATTTCGATTGCATTGAACGCCGGATTGGCGATCTTCAGCACCCCAACGACTTCACCGTCGGGACCGGTGACCACGAAGTTCTTGTCCTGCTGGCTGCCAAGCGACGTCGCGCGGGCCCGAAGCCCGTAATGCGAAGCAAGGATTTCCTCGGCCTGCTCCTCGCTCACCTGAGGCGCCGGGAGCTCCGGTGCCTCAAGGAAATTGAAACCGAGGCTCACCGACTCACGAATTGCACGACGGCATCAGAGAACGCGTCGTTGTCGTCACCGGCGGCCGTATGTCCGGCATCGGACAGTTCGACGAACTCGGCGTTGGGCACCTTGGCCAGAAAGTCCTTGACGCCCTCGGGGCTGACGACGTCGGAGAGCTTGCCGCGAATCAACAGGATGGGGATGGTCAGGTCGGCAACGGCCTGCTCGAGCTTCTGCATCCGTACGAACCTGTCGTCATCAGGCGCGGTCAGAAACGCTGGATCCCAGTGCCAGTACCACCGGCCGTCACGAAGCCGCAGGTTCTTCTTCAGCCCCTCCGGACTGCGTGGCTTCGTCCGATACGGCAGGTACGCCGCGACCGCATCGGCCGCCTCTTCGAGCGTCTCGAAGCCGTTCACGCCGCTCGCCATGAAATCGCGAATGCGGGCGCTGCCGTCTTTGTCATAGCGCGGCACCACATCGACAAGAACCAGCTTGGTCACCTTCTCCGGCCCTGCCACGTCCGCGACGAGCATCCCGGTCATTCCGCCCATGCTGGCGCCGATCAATATCACCGGGCGCCCGATCTGATCGAGGACGGCCAGCGTGTCGGCGCACAGCGCATCCACCGTGTAATTCGCGTTGGGTGCCCGGTCGCTGTCGCCGTGCCCGCGGCTGTCCAGGGCGACCACGTGGAAGCCCTCGTTGGCGAGGATCTGGCCGGTGTTCTTCCAGGAGAACCGGTTCTGCCCACCGCCGTGGAGCATCAAGATGGTCGGCCGCCCGGCCGCTGAGGGCGCTCCGCGGTTCCATTCGTCGCCGACCAGAACGACGTCGTCGACTCCGCGAAACTTCACTGTCTGCGATTCGCTGTTTGTAGTGCTCACGGACGTCCTCTCGGCTGGCCCAAGGACCTCACGTTACCCAGGGGATAATTTGCACCGATCTTCGACCCGGTTGGTGCGCGGGATCCCTAGAATTTGCGATCGTGCAGCCCGACACCGGCAGTGACCACGACCGCGGCTACATCATCGAAGCTGCCTACGGCTGCCTTTACGAGCCGCATAGCGGTCCGATCCCGGTTGCCGCGATCCTGCAGCGCGCAGGGGTCTCCACCCGGGCGTTCTATCGTCACTTCGAATCCAAGGACGAGCTGTTTCTGGCGATGCTGCGGCAGGAGAGCGACGCGTTGGCCCGCCGGCTCGACCGCATTGTCGGCGAGGTGTCCGGCGCTCCCGCCGAGCAGCTCAAGGCGTGGATCGACCACATGTTCGGGTGGATGCACGACGCGGAGACGCGGATGCATCTGACGGTGATCGATTCCGACGAGGTCCGCGTCGCCAAGGGATACCGCGAAACCCGCGAGCAGGCGCACGCCGATCGCGAACGCTCGCTGGTCGAGATCCTGCGGCGCGGCAGGGACGACGGCTCGTTCCCGCTTGCCGACCCTGAACACGACGCGGTGGCCATCAGCGCAGTGGTCAGCCGCGTGATGGTCGACCAGTCGCCCGGTGACGAGCAGCGACTGCAGCAGTCACTGAACTGGCTACTGGAATTCGCCTTGCGCGCGCTCGGCGCTGACCGGCGATGAGTTTGGGCCGTCGGCGCTGTCAGTACCGGGAAAGCCGCCCTGACAAGAGGAGTCGCAATGCCGTCGATCACGCCGTCGCTCTGGTTTGACAACAATCTCGAGGAAGCCGCGCAGTTCTACACGTCGATCTTCCCGAACTCGTCGATCGAGTCGCTCCACCGATACAACGAAGCCGGGCCGGGGACCCCGGGTGATGTGGTGTACGGGACATTTGTGCTCGACGGCCACCGGTTCTTGGGCATCAACGGTGGGCCGGTGTTTCAGTTCACCGAGGCGGTGTCGTTGATGGTCGAGTGCAAGGACCAGGACGAGGTCGACTACTACTGGGACAGACTGCTCGACGGCGGCGAAGAGTCGCAGTGCGGCTGGCTCAAGGACCGTTTCGGGCTGAGCTGGCAGATCACCCCGACCCGGTTGTTCGAGCTGCAGGAGGACCCCGATCCGGTCCGCGCCACCGCAGCGACGAAGGCGATGCACGGCATGCGCAAGATCGTCATTGCCGAGCTCGAGGATGCCGTCCGCGACGCCTGACGGCGCACCCTGTCGAAGTCGGCGCATCGACGAGGCACTGTTTGCTGAGTGACAGTGACTTGATCCCGCATCGGATGACCAAAGTGGCGACCTCGCTACCCCCGGCTTTGTGTTGCCCGGCCAGAAATTGGTGATGTACGGTTCTGCGGCGTCATGTCGTGTAACACTCACAACCTGCGTGCACGGGTTGTTCGTCGGAGGGATCGACAGCCTGTGGCGGTGAGGAGAACGCGAGGGAGGACCCGGTAATGGGCGCTTCCAACATCATTGCCAAGCCCGTGCGCGCGGTCGGCGGCTTCTACGGGATGGCGCTGGAAACCTTCGTGTTGATGTTCAAGCCGCCCTTCGCCTGGCGTGAATTCATCCTGCAAGCCTGGTTCGTCGCGCGAGTGTCGATTGTGCCGACACTGATGTTGACGATTCCCTACACCGTGTTGTTGACGTTCACCTTCAATATCCTGCTGAGGGAGTTCGGCGCCGCTGACTTCTCCGGCACGGGTTCCGCGCTGGGGACGGTGAGGCAGATCGGGCCGATCGTGACGGTTCTGGTTGTCGCCGGAGCCGGCGCCACCGCCATGTGTGCCGATCTGGGTGCACGGACAATTCGTGAAGAGCTCGACGCGCTTCGGGTGATGGGCGTCAATCCGATTCAGGCACTTGTGGTTCCTCGCGTACTGGCCGCGACCGTGGTGTCGCTGGCGCTGGCCGCGACCGTGATCCTCGTCGGGCTCGCCGGCGCATACTTCTTCTGCGTCTACATCCAGCAGGTCTCGCCCGGTTCCTTCGCGGCCGGCCTAACCCTGCTCATCGGGCCCGTTGACGTCACGATCGCGTTGATAAAGGCCGCGTTGTTCGGGCTTTCGGCCGGTCTGATCGCCTGCTACAAGGGAATTTCCGTGGGCGGCGGCCCGGCGGGCGTGGGTAATGCGGTGAACGAGACCGTGGTGTTCACCTTCATGGCGTTGTTCGCGATCAACGTCGTCGCGACCGCCGTCGCCGTAAAGGTGACGATGTGAGCGCCCAGTCCGTCGAGAGGCGCCGCCGGCCGATCGACAGGCGGTTCCCGCGTTTGGCGCGAAGACTCGACGGCTGGGTCGCCGGCTGGAACCAGATCGGGCACCAAACGCAGTTCTACGGCACCACATTGCGCAACATCCCCTACGTCTTCACCCACTACCGGATCGAGTTGCTGCGGATCATCGCCCAAATGGGCCTGGGCGCAGGGGCGCTCGTGGTGATCGGCGGAACCGTCGCGATCGTGGCGTTCTTGACAGTGACCACCGGCGCGCTGGTTGCGGTGCAGGGCTACACCGACCTCTCACAAATCGGTGTTGAGGCCCTGACGGGATTTGCGTCGGCGTTCTTCAACGTCCGGTTGATCGCGCCTGCGACCACCGCTATCGCCCTGGCCGCCACCATCGGTGCCGGCGCCACCGCACAACTCGGCGCCATGCGGATCAACGACGAAATCGACGCGCTGGAGGTAATGGGGATCCGCAGCATCGCCTTCCTCGCCTCCACCCGGGTGATCGCAGGCCTGGTCGTGGTGATCCCGCTGTACTGCGTCGGTGTGTTGATGTCGTTCGTGGCGGCGCGCTTTGGCACGACGGATTTCTACGGTCAGTCGGCAGGCGTCTACGACCACTACTTCAGAACGTTCCTGAACCCTACCGACCTGGTTTGGTCATTCGTCCAAAGCATCGCCATGGCGGTGGTGATCATGTTGATACATACCTTTTACGGCTACACCGCAAGCGGTGGGCCTGCCGGAGTGGGGGAGGCTGTCGGGCGCGCGGTGCGTAGCTCGCTGATCGTTTCGGCGTTCGTGGTGATGATGATCTCGCTTGCCGTGTATGGGCAATCCGGCAACTTCAATCTGGCTGGGTAGCACTGTGGCCGAGGCGAGAAAGGGCGAAGGACTCCACGCGGGGTGGTGGACGCTTTTCCTGTTGCTGCTCGTGATCGGCTCCATCTGGCTGACGTACGCGTTGTTCACCGGCACCCTGAAGTCGTCCGTGCCGGTCACCTTGACATCGGATCGGTCCGGCCTCGTGATGGACTCCAACGCGAAGGTCAAGTTGCGCGGCGTACAGGTCGGGCGGGTCACCTCGAGCAGCGGCGGCACGGACGGCCCGGCAGCGGTGTCTATGAAGCTTGAGATCGACAAGGACCAGATCAAGCACATCCCAGCGAATGTCGAGGCGCAGATCCGGGCCACCACGGTGTTCGGCGCCAAGTACGTCGATCTCGTTTACCCCAGCGATCCCAGCCCCAAGCGGCTCCAGTCAGGTCAGG
>JAVXWV010000065.1:0-3477 GCA_032230775.1 Mycobacterium sp.
CGACGCCAAGCCGAAGCAAAAGTCGCCCGATGTCGACCGCCTGTTCCCAAAGGGATTCGAGGAGCAGCGCGCCGCCGCGGAAGTCGCGCTGTCACAGGGACTGACCGTGCTGACGGGCGGCCCGGGAACGGGCAAGACCACGACGGTGGCGCGCCTGTTGGCGTTGCTTACCGGTGGCACCCACTTACGGATCGCGCTGGCGGCGCCGACGGGCAAGGCGGCGGCGCGACTGCAGGAAGCCGTCCAGCTCGAGGTCGCCAAGCTGGAACCGGCAGACCGGCAGGCATTGGCGGGATTGCACGCGACGACGCTGCACCGCCTGCTGGGCAGCAGGCCGGACACGTCGGCGCGGTTTCGCCACAATCGGGGCAACAGGCTGCCGCACGACGTCATCGTGGTGGACGAGACGTCGATGGTGTCGCTGACGATGATGGCGCGGCTGCTGGAGGCGGTGCGCCCCGATGCGCGACTGATTCTGGTGGGCGACCCGGACCAGCTGGCGTCGGTGGAAGCAGGCGCGGTATTGGCGGATCTCGTCGACGGCCTCGACAGCTCCAAGATTGCGGAGCTGAGGACGTCGCACAGGTTCGGTGAATCGATCGGCGCTCTCGCGTCGGCAATTCGAGACGGCGACGCGGACAGGGCCGTCGACGTCTTAAGGGCCGGTGGCGAGCACATCGAGTGGATTGAGGACGAGGAGCCGTCGGAACACCTTCGGAAAGTGCTTTTACCCCATGCCGTTGCGCTGCGACAAGCCGCGCTGCTGGGCGATGCCGCCGCCGCGTTAAAGACACTCGACGAACATCGGTTGTTGTGCGCACACCGACGAGGGCCGTACGGAGTCCGATACTGGAATCGCCAGACCGAGCGGTGGCTCACCGAGGCGACCGGCGAGCCGATATGGGCATCCTGGTATCTCGGCAGGCCAATCCTTGTGACCGCAAACGATTACGGTCTCGGCCTCTACAACGGCGATACGGGCGTGACACTGCTCAGAGACGGCGTGCTACGCGCAGTGATCGCGGGGACGGAGCCGCTCGAGTTCGCGACGAGCCGGCTTGCCGATGTCGACACTGTGCATGCGATGACCATCCACAAGAGCCAGGGAAGCCAGGCTAAGGACGTAACCGTGCTTATGCCGCCGGAGGATTCGCGGCTGTTGACGCGGGAGCTGTTCTACACCGCGGTGACACGGGCGAAGCAGAAGATCCGGGTGGTCGGGCCTGATTCTGCGGTGCGGGGAGCGGTCGAACGGCGCGCGGTTCGGGCGTCTGGCCTGGGGCGCAGGTTACGCGACCGCCGTTTCATCGACACCAACGCGTGACCGAGTCGCCCGTCCAATTGTTGGATGAAGCGGCCTGTTCGCGATACGGTCTAGCCCGGGTTGGTTCCCCAGCCCAACGGAAACGTCACGGTGGCGATCTTGATTCCCTGCCGATAGGGTGCAAACCCGACGTCAGCCGACATTCTTGGTTGCGCATATCGAGTGTGGGGTTTTGTGCCAACTGGAATAAGTAAAGGTCACGATCCGTACCGACCGCGGCGTGCTGATGTGGTCGAACGCGAGGAACTCTGTACAGTCAGGGCGTCAAACGCACGACTCCTCACTCCGATCCGGGGGAGGGATCACCTGAGGTGAACGAAAGAGGGTCACGCTCTTCGGTAGTCACCGCCGGCCCCGACAGGGGCGGGCGACGGTCGCCCCTCAGCGGCTCCGCTAGTGCCTTCGCGCGATCGCGCGGTAGGCCACCGGCACAACGAATACACCGCGCCGTAGCGCCGGACCCAAAGGGATTGTCGTGAGCCAATTTACCGAGACGATGTACTTCAACGCCCGGTGCAGCATGAACGGCATGGTCACCGGCGAACCGCACGAGCCGGTCCGGCATACCTGGGCAGAGGTGCACCAGCGGGCCCGCCATGTTGCAGGTGGCCTGGCCTCCGCAGGCGTCGGACATGGCGACGCGGTAGCGGTGCTGGCAGGCGCCCCGGTCGAGATCGCACCGACCGCGCAGGGTATTTGGATGCGCGGCGCCAGCCTGACCATGCTGCATCAGCCCACCCCGCGCACCGATCTGGTGCGCTGGGCCGAGGAGACGACTGGCGTCATCAAGATGATCGACGCAACGGCGGTGGTCGTCTCGGATCCGTTCATGGCAGCGGCGCCCGTGCTCGCTGAGCTGGGGATGCGGGTGCTGACCGCGAAAGACCTACTCGATGGTCGACCGATCTCCCCCGTCCACACCGACGAGGACGACATCGCGCTCATGCAGCTGACGAGCGGTTCGACTGGGTCTCCCAAAGCAGTCCAGATCAGCCACAGCAACTTCGTTGCCAATGCCGAGGCGATGATCATCGGCTGCAACTTCGACGTCGACACCGACGTGATCGTGAGCTGGCTGCCGTGCTTCCACGACATGGGCATGACGGGCTATCTCACCGTGCCGATGTACTACGGCGCCGAGCTGGTCAAGATCACACCGATGGACTTCCTGCGCGATACGTTGTTGTGGGCCAAGCTGATTGACAAATACAAGGGCACCATGACGGCCGCGCCGAACTTTGCCTACAACCTGTTCGCCAAGCGGTTGCGCAGGCAGGCCACGCCAGGCGAGTACGACCTGTCGTCGCTGCGGTGGGCGTTGTCCGGCGCCGAGCAGGTCGACCCCCTCGACGTCGAGGATCTGTGCGAAGCGGGCGCGCCGTTCGGGCTGCGGCCCGAGGCGATCATCCCCGCCTACGGCATGGCCGAGACCACGGTCGCGGTGTCGTTCTCCGACTGCGGCGGAGGCATGGTCATCGACGAGGTGGACGCCGACCTGCTGGCCGTCCTGCACCGCGCCGTCCCGGCGACCAAGGGACATACCCGGCGACTGGTATCGCTCGGCAAGCCGCTGACCGGCCTGGAGGTGCGCGTCATCGACGAGGACGGCAGCGTGCTGTCGGCGCGCGGCGTAGGCGTCATCGAGGTGCGCGGTGAACCCGTGACCAAGGGCTACACCACGGCGGCCGGATTCATCTCCGCGCAGGACGACCGGGGCTGGTACGACACCGGTGACCTGGGCTATCTCACCGAAACGGGCAACGTGGTGGTGTGCGGCCGGCTCAAGGACGTCATCATCATGGCCGGCAAGAACATCTACCCGACCGATATCGAGCGCGCCGCCTGCCGCGTCGCGGGCGTACGGCCAGGCTGCTCGGTGGCGGTGCGACTGGACGCCGGGCACTCGCGGGAGACGTTCGCCGTGGCGGTGGAATCCAAGGAATTCGAAAACATGGCCGAGGTGCGCCGCATCGAGCATCAGGTGGCACACGAGGTGTTCGCCGAGGTCGATGTCCGGCCCCGCAATGTGGTGGTGCTCCAGCCGGGCATGATCCCCAAGACACCGTCAGGCAAGCTGCGACGCGCCCACGCGCTCGCGCTGGTGAATTGACGGTCTAGAGGGACAATCTGCGCCCAACGGCGAGTAGATTTGT